>NZ_JBSGFD010000016.1:0-74053 GCF_053603215.1 Kitasatospora sp. NPDC004240
GCCGCCGTCCCGCCGTCCCGCCGTTCGGCCCGCGTGCCGCCGTCCCGCCGTCCCGCCGTTCGGCCCGCGTCGCGGCGCGGTCAGGACACCAGGGTCTGGTCCTCCAGCTCCGTCAGGGTGACGGTGCACAGGCCGCCGCGCTCGGTCCTGACGTCGGTCACCGCGAGCTGGGTGCCCGGGAGGAGGAGGAACTCCTCCTCGCCGGTGAAGGCGGAGAAGTCGCGGATGCCCGTGGCACGCAGCGGGCGCACCTCGAACAGGGTGCGCTTGCCGCGGCTGCCGAGGAAGGAACGGGCCACGCCGACCTCGGAAGTGCAGGAGGAGACGCCCCACCAGGTCACCGTGCGGCCGAGCGGGTACTGGCCGCGCAGGTCCAGCGGCACGCCGCGCCAGAGCGGCTCGGTGCGGGCCGGGAGCCCGGACACTGCCGAGAACAGCAGGCGCAGGTACGGCAGGTACGGGACGAGACGGTCGCGGTCGGGGGAGCGCAGGACGGCGTTGATCTCCCGGTAGAACGCGGACTCGCAGGTGTAGAGGTACAGCGCGGCGATCGCGTCCGCGGACAGGCCGACCGCCGCCGCCGCGTCCGCCTGCCGCTTGCCGAACTCGTACGAGCGCGTGACGTGGTGGTCCAGGCCGCGCAGCAGCCCGGCGACCGGCGCCACGGCGTCCCGGAAGTCCATCAGCGGGGTGTCGAAAACACCGGTGATCGGCGGGAGTTCGAGACCCTCGTCCTTGACGCTGGCGAGGCGCTCCAGGTAGAGCTGGTGCAGCTCCATGGTGGACGCGATGAAGGCGCCCATCCGGTCGGCGAGACCGTCGTCCGCGCCGCCGTCCTCGTCCGCGCGCTCGTTCCAGCCCTTGCTGGGGAGCCAGTCGATCTCGTCCGCGCCCAGCGAGGCGAGGGCCGCGTTGACCGTGCCGAAGTGCTCGTCGTCGCAGAAGATGTCGCCCTGCGCCGCCGGGTTGGCGTGGTCGATGTGCCGGACCTCGACGTCCGGGTACTTCTCCTGGAGCCGCAGCACGACCTTCTTCAGGTTGCGCGCGTGCGCCCCCCACCAGGCGAAGACGACCCCGCGGTCCTCCTCGTCCGCGTTCTGCTTGGCCCGCAGGATCTCCTCGACGATCCGCTCGGCGGTCGGCCGCCAGAAGGCGGTGTGCCGGTCGGTGCCTATCGCGCCGTCGCCGCTGGCGGTGAGCGCCGCGTTCAGCAGCAGGACGCCCTGCGTCAGCATCGCCTGGAACCACTCCGGCGGCTGGACGGTGTCGTGCTTCCTGAGCAGCGCCCGGATGTCGGCGATCGGGGTCTTCTTGGGGATGCCGTACTTCCACATCGCCGCGGCCTTGATGATGCAGCGGATGCTGACCACCCGGCCGAACTGGCTGTCCTTCCAGTCGTGGAAGGTGTTGTCGAACATGGCGATGCCGGTGGCGCTCTCCGGCCGCGGGTACGGGTTCTGGCCGAAGATCACGACCTTCCACTTGTGCGGCGCGTGGGGCTTGAGCGCCTGGAAGGTGAGCTCGCGGACGGGGACGACCTCCGGGCCGCGGCCCGGGCCGATGAACGAGGCCGCGTCCGGCTGCGCCTCGATGACGGGCTTCAGCAGTGGGAGCCACGGCTCGCCGCCGCCCTTGAACAGCTCCGCGAGCGCCAGCGGGTCGTTCGGGTCGGGGGTGGCGGGAGTGGTGGTCTCGGTCATGGGAGGGCTCCGAACTGTCGAACCGTCGTGATGGGGCCGATCGTAGGAACCCCGACTGACAACGCCGGTCCGTGACGGTCCGTGAGGAGTCGCCGGGCGGGTTCTGTCAGTGGAGCCACGTAGCGTTCCGATCCGTAGCCGAGACCTCTTCCGATCGGAGTGGAGCATGACCGTGGACCGCGAGCCGACGCCGCTGAGCGTGGTGCTGACCGACCTCAACGCCGACGTGGTGGAGGCGTGGCGGGCGGCCTTCGCCGACACCCCCGGGATCGAGATCCGCCAGGGCTCGATCCTCGACACCCGGGTCGACGCCTGGGTCACCCCCACCAACTCCCGCGGCCGGATGGACGGCGGGGTGGACGCGGTCATCAAGCGGCACCTGGGCGCCGGCGTCCAGCTGCGCGTGCAGCGCCGGATCCGGGACCGCTTCGCGGGCACGCTCCCGGTGGGCAGCGCGGTCTGCGTGCCCTCCGGCGCGACGAGCCCGAAGTTCCTGATCTCCGCGCCGACCATGGAGAGCTCCTCCCAGGACGTCAGCGCGACCCTGAACGTGGCGCTGGCGAGCGCCGCCGCGTTCCAGGCGATCCACCGGCAGAACCGGGAGGCGCCCGGCAGCATCACCTCGGTGGCGCTGGTCGGCATGGGCGCCCGCACCGGCCGGGTGCCGGCCCGGGTCTGCGCCAACCTGATGTGGTCGGGCCACACCCTCTTCCACGACCACGAGTTCGAGGACTACGACGACCTGCGCGCCACGATCGTCGCCCAGCTCGACGACCTGGAGAAGGCCCCGGCCGGGAAGCCGGCCCGGATAGCCCCGCCCGCGCGCCGCACCTCCCGCCGCTGAGGAGGTCCGCTGACAGGGGCCGCCGAGAGGGCCCGCTGATAAGGCCCACTGACAGGTCCGCCGAGAAGACCGGTGCCGGGCGGCCGGCGGAGCCGTGCGGGCCCGCACGATGGCAGGATGCTTGCGGGCGTCAACGTGGCCGCCCGAGGCAGCGCGGTGCCCGGAGCGACCGCGGGAAGTGGAGCAGGCCGATGGCCCGCAGGAAGCACCATGTGGCGGTCCTCGTGCTGGAGGGGGCGAAACCGCTGGACGTGGGCATCCCCGCGCAGGTCTTCTCCAGCCGGCCGAGCATGCCGTACACGGTGCGGGCCTGCGGGGCGGCGCCCGGGCTGGTGACCGGCGGCGACGGCCTCGCGTACCACGTGGCCGAGGGCCTGTCGGCGCTGAGACAGGCGGACACGGTCTTCGTCCCCGGGTACCGCGACCCGGTGACCACCGAGCCGCCCGCGGCCGTCGTCGCGGCGCTGATCGCCGCCCATGAGCGCGGGGCCCGCCTGGCGGCCATCTCCACCGGGGCGTTCGCGCTGGCGGCCACGGGCCTGCTGGACGGCAAGAAGGCGACCACCCACTGGCACTACGCGAAGGCGCTGGCCGAGCGCCACCCCCGGGTGCTCGTGGACGAGAACGTGCTGTTCGTGGACGAGGGCGACGTGCTGACCTCGGCGGGCGCGGCCTCCGGCATCGACCTGTGCCTGCACCTGGTGCGGCGCGACCACGGGGTCGGGCTCTCCAACCACGTGGCCCGACGGCTGGTGGCGGCGCCGTACCGCAGCGGCGGGCAGGCGCAGTACGTGCCGCGCAGCGTGCCCGAGCCGCTGGGCGACCTGTTCGCGAGCACCCGGGAGTGGGCGCTGGAGCACCTCGCCGAACCGCTCACCCTGGAGGCGCTGGCCCGCAACGCCCGGGTCTCGGCGCGCACCTTCTCCCGGCGGTTCGTCGAGGACACCGGCTACACGCCGATGCAGTGGGTGCTGCGGGCGCGCGTGGACCTGGCCCGTGAGCTGCTGGAACGCACCGATCTGGGGGTGGAGCAGATCGCCGACCGGGTGGGGCTGGGCACCGGCGCCAACCTGCGTCTGCACTTCCACCGGGTCCTCGGTACGTCGCCCACGGAGTACCGGCACACCTTCGCGCGTCCACCCGTGTAGGAGGGGTGCGTCCACCCGTGTAGGAGGGGTACGAAGGGGGTGGCGAGATCCTTGCGTTCGATGGCGAGGAGTCTGGCGGGATCCTTGCGCACCATGGCAATCGGGCCCCTGTCCGGCCCGTACCCCGCTCCCGATCATTGAGGACGTAACGCAACGGGAGTCAACGGGAGCCGCAATGACCCGCATCGCCATCAACGGTTTCGGCCGCATCGGTCGCAACAGCCTCCGCGCCCTGGTGGGCCGTGGCAGCGACCTCGAGGTCGTCGCCGTCAACGACCTCACCGCGACCGACGCGCTCGCCCACCTGCTGAAGTACGACAGCGCGCTCGGCCGCTTCAAGAGCACGGTCGAGGTCGACGGTGACGAGCTCGTGGTCGACGGCCGCCGGATCAAGGTGCTTGCCGAGCGCGACCCCGAGAACCTGCCCTGGGCCGAGCTCGGCGTCGACATCGTGCTGGAGTCGACCGGCCGCTTCACCTCCGCCGAGGCCGCCCGCGCCCACCTCAAGGCCGGCGCCAAGCGGGTCCTGGTCAGCGCCCCGTCCGACGGCGCCGACGTCACGCTTGCCTACGGTGTGAACACCGACGAGTACGACCCGGCCGAGCACGTGATCGTCTCCAACGCCTCCTGCACCACCAACGCGCTGGCCCCGCTGGCCGCCGTGCTGGACGAGCTGGCCGGCATCGAGCACGGCTTCATGACCACCGTGCACGCCTACACCCAGGAGCAGAACCTCCAGGACGGCCCGCACCGCGACATGCGCCGCGCCCGCGCCGCCGGCGTCAACATCGTGCCGACCACCACCGGCGCCGCCAAGGCGATCGGCCTGGTCCTGCCGCAGCTCGACGGCAAGCTCTCCGGCGACTCGATCCGCGTGCCCGTCCCGGTCGGCTCGATCGTCGAGCTGAACACCACGGTCGAGCGCGAGGTCACCCGCGACGAGGTGCTCGCCGCCTACCGCGCCGCCGCCGACGGCCCGCTCAAGGGCATCCTCGACTACGCCGACGAGCCGCTGGTCTCCGGCGACATCACCGGCGAGGCCGCCTCGTCGATCTTCGACGCCGCCCTCACCCGGGTCGACGGCAAGCACGTCAAGGTCGTCGCCTGGTACGACAACGAGTGGGGCTTCTCCAACCGCGTGATCGACACCCTGGAGCTGCTCGCCCGCAGCTGAACCACCCGCTGAACCCCCTCACGTCGAACCCCCGTCCGCCGGTGACCACCACCGGCGGGCGGGGGTCGCGCCGTACCCGCCGCGGCAGTGGGTTCGCCGCGGTCCTCCGCCCTCCCGGTCCTCCGCCCGCCCGGGCGTGACCGGAGGCCCGCGGCCGGCCGGCGGCGCGCCCCGCCGGGCCGGTCCGCCCGGTGACTGAACGCGGCCCGGCCGGGTACCCGCCGGAGGGTTCCCACCCGGAGCGGCCGGCGGAGGAGGACACCATGGCCCAGGAGACCGCGACGGACCGGCAGCCCGCCACGGACCAGGAACCCGACGGGCAGCGGCTGCCGTACGACCACACCCAGGCGATCCTGGAGGCCGCCAAGCGGATCGGCTCCCTGCTGAAGGCCAAGGGCCACCCCTTCGCGCTGGCCGGCGGGGTGGCGGCGTACGCCCACGGCGCCGCCGTCCGGCTCCAGCACGACGCCGACTTCTGCGTCCGCCACGAGGACGCGGACGCGGTGACCCGCACCCTGCGGGAGGCCGGGCTGCAGGTGTACCTGCCCCCGGAGGACTGGCTGATCAAGGCCCGCTGCCTGGGCCAGGACGTCGACCTGATCCTGGTCCTCGCCAAGCGGCCGGTCACCTCCGAACTGCTGGACCGGGCCGAGGTGCTGCCGGTCGACTCCGTGCACATGCCGGTGCTCGCCGCGACCGACCTGGTCAGCAGCCTGCTCGCGGCGTTCTCCGAGCACCACTGCGACTTCGGCGCCGCGCTGTCGGTGGTGCGGCCGCTGCGGGAGAAGATCGACTGGCGGCGGGTGCGCGCCGAACGCGGGGAGGCCCCGATGCCGGCGGCCTTCCTCTACCTGCTGGAACGGCTCCAGGTGATCGACCCCGAGGACTCCGGGAGCCCGGCCTCCGGGAGCCCCGCCTCCGGCAGCCCCGCCGAGGCCCGGCGATGAGCGCGACCGAGGACACCGAGTACCGGGTCGCCCACCTGCGCGAGCGCCTCGCCGCCGACGAGGTCGGCGAACTGGCCCTGCGGATCGAGCTGCACGGCTCCCACGTCACCGTGCGCGGCACCGTGCCCACCGCCGAGCGCCGGGCGGCGGTGGAGCGGATCGTCGCCCAGGTGCTGGACGGGCTGGTGGTGCACACCGACATCGCGCTCGCCGACACGCGCCCGCCCGAGGACGCCGAGGACCTGCCGTGATCCGGGTCGCCGCCGTCGGGGACGTCCACCTCGGCCCGGACAGCCGGGGCCTGCTGCGCCCCGCCTTCGCCGGTCTGGGGGAGCGGGCCGACCTGCTGCTGCTGGCCGGTGACCTCACCCGGCACGGCACCGCGGAGGAGGCCGCCGTGGTGGCCGAGGAGGTCGCCGGGCTGCCGGTACCGGTGGTCGCCGTGCTCGGCAACCACGACTACGACGCCGGCGGCCCCGAGGAGGTCGGCCGGATCCTCGCCGAGGGCGGCGTACGGGTGCTGGAGCGCAGCACGGCGACCGTCCCGGTGGGCGGCCGGCTGGTCGGCGTCGCCGGGACGAAGGGCTTCGGCGGCGGGTTCGCAGGCCGCAGCGGCGGTGAGTTCGGCGAGCCCGAGATGAAGGCCTTCATGCGGCACACCCGGGAGTGCGCGGACGGGCTGCGCGCCGGGCTCGACCGGCTCGCACGCGAGGGGTGCGCCGTGCGGATCGCGCTGCTGCACTTCTCGCCGGTGCCCGACACCCTTGCCGGGGAGCCGCCGGAGATCTACCCCTTCCTGGGCAGCTACCTGCTCGCCGAGGCGATCGACGGGGCCGGCGCGGACCTGGCCGTCCACGGTCACGCCCACCTCGGCACCGAACGCGGCCTCACCGCCTGCGGGGTACGGGTGCGCAACGTGGCGCAGCCGGTCATCGGCCGCGCGTACGCCGTGTACCACCTGCACGGCGACGGTGCCCCGTAACGTCCCTCTGTTCGTCGTTCGTGGGGGGTGGGCCTCGTCGAGCGGCTTACCGGGCCGGGACGGGTGAAACCTCGTGGCCGTTTCGCCCGGCGCGCGCCGGGTAGCCGGAGTGGACGCGGGCGCCCGCGCGGCGCCCCGACCGCCGGAGGAGGACCACCATGGACGACACACCCCAGGGCGGCGCCGGCGGCGTCCCCCTGCACCACGACGGGCCGCACCACGACGAGGCGCACCACGACGACGGCCGGGCCGGGCGGCAAACCCACGGCCGGGCCGACGCGGCCGCCGAGGAGGCCCGTACGGTCCGGGCCGGCGTGACCGTCGCCCGGCAGAAGGCCGAGCCGGACCCGGCCGAGCCCGATCCCCCCGCGGAAACCTCCGAGGACTGAGCGCGGATGCCTGCCCGGCGCGGGCCGGTACGGGCCCGCGGGCCGCTGTCGGAGGCCGTACTCGCCCTGCTGACCGCCGGGCCGCCCGGTGCGGCCCGGCTGCTCGTGCCGCCCGGTGTCGGGGCCGATCCGTGGGGTGAGGACCACCAGTTCGCGCTGCATCTCTGTTACGAACTCCATGACCGCGGCCTGCCCGGGGTCGGTCCCGCCTGGGAGTGGGATCCCGAACTGCTGAGGTTTCGGCGGGATTTGGAGCAACCTTTCCTGGCCGCGGTGCGCGCTGAGGCGGAGCCCGTCCGCCCGCTGGGGGAGGCGCTGGAGCGGCTGCTCGTGGAGCCCGCCGACGGCAGCGGGCCGTCGCACTTCCTGCTCGCCGAGGGCGAGCGCCGGCACGTCCGCGAGTATGTGGTGCACCGCTCGGTCTACCACCTGAAGGAGGCCGATCCCCAGCTCTGGATGCTGCCCCGGATCCACGGCCCGGCCCAGGCGGTGCTGATGGCGATCGTCTACGACGAGTACGGCGCGGGGCGCCCGGACCGGGCGCACGCGTTGCTGTTCGCCCGGATGATGGCCGACCTCGGCCTCGATCCCGGCTACGGGTACCACCTCGACCTGGTCCCGGCGCCCGCGCTGGCGGTGGTCAACCTGATGACGCTGTTCGGTCTGCACCGTGCCCTGCGCGGCGCCGCCGTCGGGCACTTCGCCACCGTCGAGATCACCTCCTCGCCCGGCTCCGCCCGTCTCGCGACCGCCCTGGAACGCCTCGGCGCCGGCCCGGACGGCACGCTGTTCTACCGCGAGCACATCGAGGCCGACGCCGTGCACGAGCAACTGGTCCGGCGCGGGGTGATCGAGGAGCTCATCGCCGCCGAGCCGGAGTTGGAGGGTGATGTGGCGTTCGGCATCGCCGCCGCCGAGGTGGTGGACGGCCGGTTCGCCGACCACCTGCTCACCCACTGGAGGGCCGGCCGCAGTTCGCTGCGCCGCCCCCTGCCGGACTGGGCCGGGGCCGGCGACGCCCACCCGCCGGCCGGCGGGTCGCGGTAGATCCGGCGGACGCCGGCCACTGCCGTCCGGCGGCCCGGGAGCGCCGGACCCGCCCGCGCCACCGGACCCGCCCGGGCGGTTGCCCCCGACCGGCCCGGGTAGACGCCCGGCATGGAGCACATCGGCCCTCCACCGCGCGACGACCGGTCCCCCGACGACCCGGACGCCTACGACCTGTGCGACCACTGCGGTGCGGTCGTGCCGGACGTCGACCTGCTCGGGGCACTGGTCCCGGACTCCTCGGCGCTGCACGTCTCCGACCCCGGTCTGGACGGCAAGCGGGTCCTGACGGCCTGCTCGGTGGACCACCTGGCCGAGCTGGTCGACCACTACCGCCGCCGCCCGTTCGTCCCGGTGGAGCAGTGGGCGGCCAAGGTCTGCCGCACGCTCTCGGAGTACGACGACCCCGTCCCGATCGACCGGGTGGCCGAGTTGAGCGGCATCTCCGAGCAGCAGGCCCGCGAGGGCGTCGAGTGGCACAACGCCCGGGCCCGCGAGTGGCGGGCGCGCTACGGCGACGACCCCGGGCCCGCCCCGGACCCCGGTGGCCCTCGCTGACCCTCGCCGCCCCGGTGCGGGCCCGCGCGCGAACGGCCGGTCGAGCGTCCCCACCTGGCCCGCGTCCGCCCCGGGCACGGCGGGCAACCGGGAGAAGCCGGGCCGTGTGGAACGGTCCGGACCGGGTAACCGCGCGGCATGCGAGTACGCCACCCCGCCGACCGGGAAGGTGGCGGCCGCGGTTTCGAGCGCCTCGCGGAGGCCGCGTCGAACTTCACCGCCTCCCGCACCTTCTCCCTGTTCTGCTTCGCCCTGGTGGCCGGCTTCATCGCCGTCCACGTCGCGGGCCTGGGCCTGCACTGGCAGCTGATCGTCGCGGACACCATGACCGCCGTCACGCTGCTCCTGCTCGCCCTGCTGAAGAACTCCGAGCGCCGCGCCGAGCACGCCATCCAGCGCAAGCTCGACGCCCTGGCGACCGCCCTGCTGGAGGAGAAGGAGGGTGAGGACCGCGACGCCCGCAAGGTCCTGGACGACGCCATCGGCATGGACGAGGAGCTGTAGCGGCGGGTCGGAGGGTCGGCGGGTCGGCCGGTCGGTCAGGCGGATCAGCCTGCCGAACCCGGCGCGAGGAGCCGATGAGGAGCGCGCGAGAAGGGGATGGAGAGGGGGCCCGGACAGCATGGTGGAGCGACTCGAACGGACGGGTCGAACCCCACTAGGAGGTCACATGACCAGGACCCTCACCTCCCTCGGCGACCGGATGCTGGGCGCCCTGCTGAAGCAGAAGCAGGCCGGCGCCTGCGTGCCGCCGGACTACTGCGGCGTCGTCGCGTGCAACTCGCGCGGCGGCTACTGCTCCGGCGGCTGGTGGTGGCAGCCGATGTGCAGCGGCTACTACAACTGCCAGGGCGTCTGCAAGGGCGTCGGCGGCTTCCAGTACAACAAGAAGGTCGCGTACGGCTGCTGACGATGTGTCGGGCGGGGGCCGCGTTTCGCCGGCGGCCCCCGCCCCCGTCGCCTTCAGCCAGCCCAGAGAGGAACCGACATGCTCACCGCCCTCATCGCCCTCGCCGTGGTGCTCGGCATCGCCACCGCGGCCAACCTCGTCCTCACCTTCGCCGTCATCCGCAGGCTGCGGGCACTGGAGGAGGGCGGTACGGGCGCCCCCGCCGCCCTGCCTGCGGTCGGCACCCCCGTCGGCGAGTTCAGCGCCGTCACGATCTCCGGGCAGGAGGTCACCCGGGCCGACGTGACCGCCGGCGACGCCTTCGCCGGCTTCGTGATGGTCGGCTGCACGCCCTGCGGCGCCCTGCTGGAGTCGCTGGCCGCCGGCGCCGCCACCGGCTCCGACGACCCGCTCTTCTTCGTCGTCGGCGACCCGGAGAACCCGGAGACCCGCCGGATGACCGCCACCCTCGCCCCCGTCGGCCGGGTCGCCGTCGTCGCCGAGAAGTCCCCGGCCACCGCCGCCTTCGGCCACATCAGCGCCTTCCCGACGCTGCTCAGGATCGAGGACGGCCTCATCGCCGCCGCCGGCCACGACCTGGACGAGGTGGTGCCCGCCTCGGCGCGCCGCGCCGCGGCCGACCGCCCGGCCCTGGTCGGGGAATCGGTGTGACCACGGCCCTCACCGGGCGGGTCGGGGCCGCCGCCGCGGCCCTGCGCCTCGGCTGGCGGGCCTCGCCCGGAGGGGTCCTGCTCCAGCTGCTGCTCGCCCTGCTCACCGGGGTGCTCCCGGCCGCGATGGCCTACGTCACCAAGCTGCTCGTCGACGACCTCGCCGGCGCGGACGGCGCCGGCGCCGGCGACGGCACCCGGGTGGCGTGGCTCGCGGCCGCGGGCGCGGCCCTCGCCGGGGCGACCGCCGTGCTCAACCACGTCACCGCGCTGCTCACCGCCGTCCTCGGCCGGGCCGTCAACATCGAGGTGCAGGACCGGCTGTACGAACGGGTCAACGCCTACCGCGGGCTGCGCCCGTTCGAGGACCCGGCCACCCAGGACCGCATCCGCCTCGCCGAGACCGCCTCCCAGGGAGCACCGCACGACGTGCTCGACTTCCTGCTCGACACGGTCCGCAGCACCACGACGATCGCCGGGTTCCTCGGCACCGTGCTGGTGTTCTGGCCGCCGATGGGCGCGCTGCTCGTCCTGTGCGTCGCGGTCTCCGTCGCCGGGCACCTGCGCACCTCCCGGGGGATGGCCGACACCGCCGCCGCCGTGGTGCCCGCCCTGCGGCGGCAGTTCTTCTACCGGATGCTGCTCACCGACCCCCGGGCCGCCAAGGAGATCCGCCTCTTCGGCACCGGGCCGCTGTTCCGCCGGCGCGCCCTCGACGGGCTGCGCGAGACGTCCGGCGCCGGCCTCACGGCTCTGCGGCGCAGCGTCCTCGTCCAGTCGGCGCTGGCGCTGCTCACCGCGGCCGTCGCCGGCACCGCCGCCGTCGTCGTGGCCCGGCAGGTGCTCGCCGGCCGGATCACCCTCGGCGACATGACCCTGTTCACCGCCGCGGTGGCCGCCGTGCAGGGCGCGCTGTCCTCGATCGTGATGCAACTCGGGCGCGCGGAGGAGGCGTTGCGGCTCTTCGGCCACTACCTGGCGCTGATCCGGTCGCCCGCCGACCTGCCCGACGGCACCCACGTACCGGAGCCGCTGCGCGAGGGCATCACCTTCGAGGACGTCTGGTTCCGCTACACCCCGGACGCCCCCTGGGCGCTGCGCGGGGTCGACCTGCACCTCCCGCACGGCCGCGCCGTCGGCCTGGTCGGCGTCAACGGCGCCGGCAAGAGCACGCTGGTCAAGCTGCTCTGCCGGTTCTACGACCCCGACCGCGGGCGCATCCTCTGGGACGGCGTCGACATCCGCACCATGCCCGTCGACGAGCTGCGGCGCAGGATCGGCGCGACCTTCCAGGACTTCATGACCTACGACCTGACCGCCGCCGAGAACATCGGCCTGGGCGACCCCGGGCACCGCGAGGACCTCGACCGGATCCGGACCGCCGCCGCCCGCGCCGGCATCGACGGCGCCCTGGAGCGCCTGCCCCGCGGCTACCGCACCCTGCTCAGCCGCACCTTCAGCGACGAGGACGAGACCAACGGCGTCGTCCTCTCCGGCGGCCAGTGGCAGCGCGTCGCCCTCGCCCGCTCGCTGATGCGCGAGGACGCCGAACTGCTCATCCTGGACGAGCCCAGCTCCGGCCTCGACGCGCTCGCCGAACGCGAGGTCCACCAGGCGCTGCGCCGCCACCGCGCCGGCCGCACCAGCCTGCTGATCTCGCACCGGCTCGCCGCGCTGCGGGAGGCCGACCTGATCGTGGTGCTCCTGGAGGGGCGGGTCGTGGAACGCGGCGGCCATGAGGAGCTGGTGGCCCTCGACGGCCGGTACGCGGAGCTGTTCGCCGCCCAGGCCGAGGGCTACCGCGAGGACGGCGGTCAGGGACCGGTGAAGCCGCCCGCCCGGGCCGAGCACGAGCACGAGGGCCCGGCCCAGGCCCTGGCCCGGGCCGAGGCAGGAGGAGCGCGATGAACATCCCGACCGCACTGGCCGTCGGCGCCGGCACGCTCGCCGGGGCCGTGGCGACGGGGCTGCTGCTGCGCCGCTCGTACGAGCTGATCGTGGTGGAGGGGAGCAGCATGGAGCCCACCCTGAGCGACGGCGACCGGGTGCTGGTGCGCCGGACCCGGGTGTTCCGCCGCGGTGACGTGGTGGTCATCCCGTACCCGGACGGGGCGCGGCGGACGCAGGACACGCCCTGGCTGGTGAAGCGGGTCCGCGGGGTGGCGGGCGATCCGGCCGCGGACGGCTGCCCGGCGGTGCCGTCCGGGCACCTGGCGGTGCTGGGGGACAACCCGCGCAGCCTGGACTCGCGGAGCTTCGGCACCGTCCCGAGCGGCACCGCGCTGGGGATCGCCGTCCGCCGGATGTCCCGCGACGGGCGGCCCGCGCGGTCGCTGAAGCGGCCGGGTCGCCGGAGCGGTGACGCCGAGGTGCACGGTTCGGGGAGGACCGCATGACGATGCTGCAACTGGCCGCCCGCGCCCTGCTGGTGGTGGTCTTCGGCGCCGCCCTGGTCAGCAAGGCGCGCAGCCGCGCCGCGCTGGCCGCGTTCGCCGCCGACCTGGCGGACTTCCGCTGGCTGCCGGCCGGCCTGCGCCGGCCGACCGCCGTCGGGGTGATCGCCGCCGAGGTGGCGACCGTGGCCCTGCTGGTCGCCGTCCGGCAGGCCGGCGCAGCCGTCACGCTGGTCCTGCTGGCCGGGTTCACCGCCGCCACCCTGCAGGCCGGACGGGCGGCGGACTGCCGGTGCTTCGGCGTGGCGAAGCCCGCCGCGGGCGGCAGTGCCACGGGCTTCGTCCTGCGCAACTGCCTGCTCGCCGCCGGGGCGATCGCCGTGGCACTGGCCCCCGACGGCGAGGTGGCCCCCGCCCTGGCCGCGGCCGCCCTCGCCCTGGGTGCGGTGGCGGGCGCGGCGATCGTCCGGTGGGACGACCTGGCGTACCTGTTCCGGGGGCCCGCCACGGCCAGGCGGCCGTGACCCTCGGGACGGGTGGCCCGTCAGCGGGCGGAGGGCCGGTGGTGCGCGTGGGTGCGCGCCGGGTGGCGGCAGAGGCGGGAGAGCCGCGAGACGCAGGACTGGGTGTGCCGGCGCGGGCTGAGCAGCGCCGGGTCGCCGCGCAGCACCGCGCCCTCCAGCTCCGCCAGGGCGGGCCCCGGGTCCAGCCCGAACTCGTCCGCCAGCAGCGCCCGGACCCGGCGGGCGGTGGCCAGCGCGTCGGTCTGCCGGCCGCTGCGGTACAGCGCGAGGACCAGCCGCTCCACCAGACGCTCGCGGGCGGGGTAGCGGTCCACCAGGGCCGTCAGTTCGGGGACCAGCTCCTGGTGGCGGCCCGCGCCGAGCTCGATGTCCGCCAGCAACTCGTAGGCGGAGAAGCGTTCCTCCTCCAGCCGGGCCCGGAACGGCTCCACGAACGGCGCGTCGATCCCGGTGAGCGCCGCACCGCGCCACAGGTCGAGCCCCGCCCGTAAGTGCCGGACCGCCGCCGTGTGGTCGCCGAGTGCGCTGAGCCGCCGCGCCTCCCCGACCTCCCGGCAGAAGTCCACGGTGTCGAGGTCGTGCCGGCCGACCGACAGCCGGTAGCCGCCCGCCAGCGAGGCGAGCGGGCCTGCGTCGTCCCCCGGCCCCGGGGCGGCCCCCGTCCCGTCCCCGGCCCCGGTACCGCCCCCCGGGAGGAGCTTGCGCAGCGCCGATACGGCGGTGTGCACCTGGCCGCGGGCACTGCGCGGCGGGCGCTCGCCCCACAGCGCGTCGACCAGCTGCTCGATGCAGACGTGATGGTTCGCGTTGAGCAGCAGGAAGGTCAACACCGCGCGCCGGCGCGGCCGTTCGATGGGCACGGCGATGCCCTGGTCGAACACTTCCAGCGGTCCCAGTACCGAGTAGCGCATGATCCCCCCGAACGACGCACCAAGTGGGCAGGCCGCTCGAACTCCCTTTTGATGAACGGGGATCAACGGCTTGCGACGGCGTGATACTAGGCCGTGGTCTCGGATATTGGAACCGTACGGACGAAAACTATCGGGACGGGTGTGGCGCGAGTGGCACCCGCCGTCGGGTCGTCGGCCACCGCTCCGGGGCGGCGGGTCACTCTCCGAGCCTGGCCCGGATCGCCGGGAGGTGCGTCTTCACCCGCGCGTGCGCCGCCTGCCCGTCCGCGGTGGGGCGGAGGCGGCCGTCCCGGTCCCGGGTCACCAGCTGTCGGGCGAGGAGGGCGTCGGCGTCCGCCGGGAGGTTGTCCCCGGGCAGCAGGAACTCCCCGAGCACGGTGGCGAGTTCATCCACGGTGCGGCCCGGTGCGTCGGCGCCCAGGTCGTCGGGGCTGAGGTAGCGCAGCATCCAGTACTGGGGCTGGGTGAGCCCCAGGGCGGCCAGCTCGTGACGGATCCGGGCGATGCGTTCCGTGGGTTCGGCGGTCATGCGATCACTGTGCGACCTCAACCCGGCTTGAAGTCAACAGACGGGCGGGCGAAGCCCCTCGACATATCCATCTACCCACCAGGGGCGAGCACGCGCACCCCGGAGCGGCCGCCGTCGGTGGGCGCGTCAACTCCCCACGCTGTGCTGCCAGTCGGTTTCGCTCCGGATGCGACGGCGGCCGATCGGGAGGACGGTGGAAGGGAGGACGGCGACGCCGCCCCCGGCCCGAACCCCGCCGGGGCGGTGCGGTCGCCGTCGTGGCCGCGCCCGCACGGACGGAAGGGACGGGGGCGTGAGAACGATGGCCGAGAAGGTCTACAGCATCATCGAGGTGGCGCAACAGGACGGGAAGTGGGGGTACTCGGACATCAACTTCTCCGCGGAAGGGCCGGTGTCGGCGGACCCCGGCGCGGACGGTCCACGCGCGAACGGTACCCGCGCGGACGGCACCGGGCCGGGGTGGCGGCAGATCAGCCCGGTGGCGATCGCGGGCAGCGGCCTGGCGGCCGCGGGATCCGCCGAGGACCAGCGGCGGGTCTACTACCAGGAGCGTGACCGCAGCCTCGTCGGCGTGGCGTACGACCCGTCCTCGCCGGACGGCCGCTGGGCCGGGTACCGCGTCTTCACCCGCGAGACCGGCGCCCCGACCGCCGACGTGGGCAGCGCGGTGGCCGTGACCGGCCGGCTGGGCGGTCTGCGGGTCTACTACCTCGACGGCGGGGACGAGGACGGCCGTCGCCCGGTGCGGCTGGCGGAGCGGGGACGGGAGTGGACGTACAGCGTGTGCCCCGACGCGCCGCAGGGGTCCCTGATCAGCCCGCTGGCCGCCGTCACCACCGACGCGGGCGAGTACGCCTACTACCTGGACGCGTGGGGCCACCTCGTCGAGGCGGCGTGGCGCGGCGAGGAGGGCTGGTCGGTCTGCGACGTGACCGCCGGTGTCGAGGGCTGCCCGACGCCGTCCCCGCTGAGCCGGCTCACGGCCGTCGGCTGCGGGGGCGATTCCCGCCTCGTGTACTTCCTCGACGGGTCCGACCGGCCCGTCCAACTGGAGCACACGGTGATCGAGGGCACGAAGAAGAGCCCCGAAGGGGGCGTGGAGTGGCAGCTGTGCGAGCTCGCCGCGTACGGTGCCCCGGCCGCCGCGGCGGGCACCCTGCCGGCGGTGGTGCTCACCGGCGACGACCGTCCACGGCTCTACTACCTGGATGCCGACCGGATGGTCGTCGAGGTGGGGTTCAACGGCCGTGGGTGGCGGGTCGACCGTGCGGGGGCGGACGCCGACGAGGGCGCGGGTGCTCCCGTGGCGGCCGGCGGCAGTTCCCTGGCCGCCGTGCCCGGCGCCGACGGTTCGGCGGCCCAGGTGTTCTACCTGGGCGCGGCCGACCCGGACGGCGGCCCGGGGGAGGGCGACCACGACCTGATCGAACTGCGGGGGGCCGGGGCCGGGTGGACCTCCCGCAACCTGGGCGTCGAGCTGAACCTCCCCGACGTCGCCACCGACGTGCCCAGCCCGTTCGCCGCCATCCGCACCAGCGGCCCGCGTGTCTACTACACCAGCGTGGAGTAGCCGACGCCGCGGGTCGCCGGCCCGCACGCGCACAGCCACGTACGTGCGAAGGAGCCACCCATGCGCATGAACGACACCTACCGGGACGCCCTGAGCGGAACGCTCGTGTCCGTGAACAGTGGCAGCCGGACCAGCATGACGGTCACCAACGCCACCCCGGTGCACCTACTGGTGTACTGGGTCGGCCTCGACGGCCTGCTGTGCGGCCGCAACCCGCGGACCCAGAGGTTCACCGCCGGCCACGCGGGCCAGGTCCTGGACCCCGGAGCGACCGCGACCTGGACCAACGTCGACCGCACCTACCGCTTCGTCGCCAAGGCCGGGTACTCGGGCGCCTTCGCGGCGGTCTGGGGGGTCGACGGGGACAACGCCGCCGTCACCCTCACCGGCCGTGACCTGCTGGACCCGGACGACATCGGCGAGCCCCCGGCGCCCACCAGCGCGGTGATCGTTCCGCCGAACGGGCCGAGGGTCCTGGTCGGCGTCGGGGCGCTGCCGAACGGCAACTCCGTGACCCGCGAGCAGTTCTGGCAGCGCCTGCCGGAGTCGTACAGCCTCGCGGCGGGCGAGGAGAAGATGGTCAACTACACGCAGACGCAGGGGATGCAGGCGAGCTCGTCGGACACCAAGACCGTGTCGGCATCGGTCAGTGCGAGCGCCAGTGCGGGCTGGGGCCCGTTCAGCGCCTCCGTCAACGCCTCCCTGAGCACGTCCTCGACCAAGACCCAGCAGGTCACCGTCTCCACCCAGACGACGACCTTCACGTCGAACCACTACACCAACGAAACCTCGCACGGGCGGCTGTGCCTGTTCTGGCAACTCACGGACGTCGTCACCGTGTTCGACACCACGGGGACGCCGCTGTCCTCCGTCGTCTCCGCCAGGGGCCCGACGGTCGTCTGGGGCCCCGTCAACGTCGACGAACTCGACATCGCGAAGCCGGGCACGTCCGCCCTGAGCGTCGGCCGACCGGACCTGCCGGAGCTCGTCTCCGTACGGCCGGCGGCCGCGCCGCCCCGGCCCGCGCCCGCCGCCCGCGACGCGGTACCGGCTCCCGGTACACCCACCAGCATCCGGAGGAGATCATGACGACAGCGGGCCCCCGCCCCTTGGACGTGACCCCGGGCGGGGACTACACGGCGGTCATCGAAGTGGCACGGGAGCCGGACGGCTCGTTCCGGTGGACCAACCTCAACATCGCCGCCGGGACGGTCGTGGGCCCCGGCATCTCCAGACCCGCTCCCTCGCCCTCCCTGACCGGCGGATTCGCCGCCGTCGGATGGGGAACGGACCGTCGGCGCGTCTACTACGCGGACACCGACGGCGCCATCATCGAAATCGGGACCACCGGACACGGCTGGGAGTACCGCAACTTCACCGCCGACTTCGGCGTCCGCGTCGCCCGGTGGAACAGTCCGCTGGCCACCGGCGGGATGCGGGGCCAGTGGATGAACGTCTACTACGCGGACGAGCGCGGTCGGCTCGTGGTCATGAAGTTCCACAGCGGAGACTGGAACTTCGGCGGCAACCCCAGGCTCCCCAAGGTCGCGGAGAAGAGTCCGCTGACCGCCCTGCAGAACGGCCGGGGCCGCTTCGCCTACTACTTCGACGACCGCGACCACATCATCGAGGTGGAGGAACGAGGGGTGTCGGGGCAGGTCACCGATCTCACCAACTACGCGAGCCTCCCCCACGCGTCCCCGCTCAGCGGGCTCTCCGCCGTGGGCTGGGGGTACGACCACCGGCGCGTGTACTACACGGACCGCCAGGACAACCTCATCGAGGTGGTGGGCTTCGGGGACGACGGCGGCATGTGGAGCCACACGCTCCCCTGCAAGTCGGGCGTCAGCCAGCCCGAGCGCGGGAGTCCACTGGCGGCCGCCGTGGGCCCCGAGACCCTGGCGGGCGTCGCCCTGTGGAACGAGACGGCCGAACCGGTCTGGGCGAGTCGGGACGGCGGATGGTGGAGCCGGGAGATCCCCACCACCGTGGCCGCCAACAGCTCCGTGGCGAGCACGGTAACCGGCGACGGCCAGCCCTGGGTGTCCTACGTGGACAAGGACAACCACCTCTCCCTGTGGCGAGGGCTGCAGGAGGACTGGCAGTGGTGGGACCTGACCGCCAACCTGCACCTCCCGGCCGCCGCCACGGTGGCCACGCAGGGTCCCCTGGCCCTCGTGCACACCGAGCGAGGCCCGCGGCTCTACTACCTCACCGACGAGCCCCAGTTCTGACGGACCCGGCCCCGCACGCGGATGCGCGGCGGGCGGTGATCGGAGCTCACCATGCGCATGAACGACACCTACCAGGCGGCCCTCGACGGGACCCTCGCCTCGCCCGCCAAGGAGTCCAGGGCCCAGGTCCTCGTCTTCAACGACCTCTCGATCCCCCTGGACCTCTTCTACCTCGACCAGTCCGGCTACCTGTGCGGCTACGACCCCGGTAACGGCCACTGGACCGCGGGCATGCCCGGACTCGTCCTGGATCCCGACGGCGGCAACATCGTGATCACCGGCGACTGCTGGGCGGACAGCTACTGGGTGGCCAAGTCCCACTACTCGGGAGCGTTCGCCGCCGTCCTGCAGAACCTGCCGGGCAAGAGCACCATGACCTTTGCCGGGTCCGACCTGCTGGACCCCAACAACCTCGGGCCGATCCCCGAGCCGACCATCGACATGCTCATCCCGCAGGACGGCCCCAGCGTCCTGGTGGCCACCGGGCTCGTCCAGCACGGCGCCACGAGGCGGACCCCGGTGACGGTACCGGGGGACGAACAGGTCGGACTCGGCGTGACCGTCACCCGGGAACAGTTCTGGCACTGCACGGGGGAGTCGTACAGCCTCGCCCCCGGCGAGAGCCGGACCGTCAGCTACACGGTCACCCAGGGCAAGCAGGACAGCAGTTCGGAGTCCGACACCACCGACGCCTCCGTCGGCGTGAGCGCCAGCGCGGGCTGGGGCCCGTTCAGCGCCTCCGTCTCCGCCTCCCTCAGCGAGTCCTCCACCACCACCCAGCAACTCACCGTGTCCACCCAGACGACGTCGTTCGTCTCCAGCACCTACGCCAACCTGAGCGAGCACGCCGAGCTCAACCTCTTCTGGGAGCTGACCGACGTCGCGACCGTCTACGACGACGGCGGCCTCCCCCTCGCCTCCGTGGTCTCCGGGGAGGCCCCGTCGGTCGTCTCCGGCCCCTGGGAGATCGTGGTGGACAAGGACACGAAGCAGAGGGAACTGAAGTCGAAGGGCAGCCACGACCGGCCCGCCAAGGAGTGAGCGCCGATACCCGCGCGCCGGCCCGCCTCTCGCCCGACCGGGCTGGAGCGGCTGGGCGGCATACGTCAGCGGGCGAGGTCCGCGAGGTGGTCGAACTCGCCGGCCTTGATGCCTTGGAGGAACTTGGCGAACTTGGCCGGGGTGGTGCGGACTATGTGGTCGCCGTCGTCGGACTCGCGGATCTCTATCAGCCCGTCCAGGGCACGCACCTCGACGCACTCGTCATTTGCGCCCGAGTAGGTGGACTTCTGCCAGGCGAAGCTAGTCACGTTTGCTTTCCACTTCCTTCTTGATGGACGCGATGAAGTCGAGAGACTCTTCCTCGGGGAGGGCGGCGCCGGCGAATCGGGCGAGCAAGGACCGGAACCTCGCCAAGTGGGCCGGGGCGTCGAGGACCCGGGTACCGACACCCGTGTCCATCTGCGCAGTGTCCAGCTCGATGATCGGCCCTTCGGCATACGTGATGTTCTCGTTGGAACTGGGCATCGCACCGATGCCGAACGGGATCACCCGGACAGTGACGGTTGGCTGCTGGGAGTCGTCGATGAGTGCGCCAAGCTGCTCCGCGAGGACGGTCGGACCACTGAACTGCATGCGTAGCGCGGCTTCATGGATGAAGGCCGCATAGGGCGCTGCGCCGGATCGGATGACGCGTTGGCGCTGCATCCGGAAGGCCGTCCTGAGGTCGATCTCGTGCCGAGGCGGAGGCGGGACAGCCTGGGCGAAGACTGCGGAGGCGTAGGGGCCGGTCTGGAGCAAGCCCGGAATGAAGGCCATCGTGTAGGTCGTGAGCTTTCGCGCGTGGCTCTCGACCTCGGCGACGTCGATGAAGTCCGCCGACAGCGTTCCGCGGTACTCCTCCCACCAGCCGGGCTTCTCGCGCTCCGTGATGATGTCCGAGAGGGCGGCGATCAAGGGCTCGTTGACGCACATGCAGGCCGCAGCGATCGTGTGCAGCCGCTCGACGCTGATGCCGATCCTCCCTGCCTCCATCTGCGTGACCTGCGCGGGATTCATGCCGACGGCGCGGCCGAGCTCGCTACCGCCGAAGCCGGCCTGCTCGCGCATTCTTCGCAGCTCAGCGCCGAGTCGGCGTTGGCGGAGCGTGGGGTTCGCGCGTGGAGCCATGGCTTCCTTCCGGGGCGGGTTCGGCGTCAAGTCTGCCGCGTGGCCGACCGGACGGTCCATCCGAGGGCGGCCAGCAACACGATAGGGGGAATGTCTCGCGCTTGGGGAAAACTTGCCCCCAAGCTGGGCTATGGTCATTCCCAGGTCGATCCGACGGATCGTCAGTAATGCCTGTTCCAAGGGCAGTAGGCGCCTGCTTTCCTCGTGCCGAAGAGCAGCCACACACGGTTCAGCCAGCTCCGTCCTGGCCTGGCTCACGGCGACGCATCCGCCGATCGTCGATCGAACTCCACTGCACAACCCGCTCGGAGGTTCCCTCATGCGTGCCTGCAACCCGCCCGACTGGTCCGCCGCCCGCGAGGAGTTGCGCGACGTCCTGTCCTGGGCCGACTGGCCGGACGACCTCATCCGCGACGCCGAACTCGCCCTGCACGAGCTGTTCGTCAACGCCTGGAAGCACGGCGGCAGCGCCGCGCCCACCGTGGTCGTCGTCCTCATCGGGGGCCGTACCGTCCGCGTCTGCGTCAGCGACGACTGCCCCGTTCTCCCCGAGCCCCGGCTCTCCGCCGACCCGTACGAGGTCTCCGGCCGCGGGCTCCACCTGGTCCGCTCGCTCACCCACCGGTTCGGCGCCGACCCCCGGAAGCCGGGCAAGCGTGTCTGGTTCGAACTGGACTCCGCCGCGTGAGCCCGCCGATGAGGCTCGGTTCCGCGGGCTTCCTGGTCGCCGTCGCCTTCGCGGTGCTCTTCGCGCTCGCCCTCGCCACGGTCGTCCTCGGGGTCATCACGGCCCTGCGGATGCCCAGGACGGATGAGCCCGCCACTCCACAGCCTCAGCCCCAGCCCGACCACCGCGACCCGGCCACGCGCATACCCGCCTGATCGCGCCGAGCGCCGGGTGCCGGGCCGAGTCCCCGACCCGGCCCGGCGGCACGGAAGCAGCTCTCAGGGCCGTCGCGCGAGACCGAGTGCCGCCGTGTGGACGAACCACTCCAGCACCGCGCGGATCTCCTCGCCGCGGTCGGCGAACACCCGGAGCGGGAAGGACGGGCGGAGGTCCAGCTTCGCCTCCGCCAGCTCGACCCCCTCGATCTCGTTCAGCCGTCGCAGCAGCTCCCGCCGCACCTGCGCGTCGTCGAACGGCCTGCGGTCCTTGAGGTACTGGAAGACGACCTCCACCGTTCCCGTGACCGGGTAGAGGCCGAACGGCCACAGCCGGTGGGGTTGGGCCGCGGTGCCGGTGTCGAGCATCGGGAAGCAGCTGGTCTCGTCCGCACGCCCGTACTCCAGGTACCCGCCCTGCTGCTGCCAGAACAGCAGTGCTCCCAGCACGCCCGGCGCGGCCTCCGGGTGGTGCTCGGCCAGCTGGACCGCGAATCGCCCGCCGGCGGCGGCGTCCTCCACGTCCGGCAGCGGATCGCGCACACCGGAGTCCGGCAGGTCGCGGCCGAGCAGGGTGGCCAGTTCGGGGGCCGTCAGGCGGCATGAGTGGTGGGAGCGGCCGACCTCGTCGAAGCGCACGCCCTCCAGTTCCAGGATCTCCCTCGGGGTGTCGGTGCGGCCGTCGGGCCACCGGAAGGAGGGCGAGACCCGGCCGTCCGAGTTGAGCACGCGGTGGGCGCCGATCACGCCCTCCTTGCGGGCCAGGTACGCGCCGACCGGGACGGGGTGACCGCCGACCAGCTCGGCGACGTCGCCGTAGGTCGTCCAGGTGCCGCTCGGCATCGCGACCAGGGCCGCGCGGAGCTCGGTCCAGCCGGGCCACTCGTCCCCGACCGTCCTGACCGCCCCGATGGGGGCGGGCCACAGGCCAACGGCGCGCTCGGCGAGCCGGTCGGCGCGGGCCAGGATCTCCGCCCGGCCCCAGCGTTCGGCGGCGGCGATCTCCTGGTTCATCCGCAGCGCGCTCGAATCGAGGATCTGCTGCTTCCGCTCGAAGGGGTGGTTGGAGAGTTTGGAATTCTCACCCGAGAGTGTGAGGTTGCCCAGGGTGTGCACGAGCAGGTCGTGCAGGTCCTTCGGGCTCTGGCCGTCCTCCGTCTCCTCCGCGAGCAGGTCGAACCAGTCCTGCTGCGGGCGCTGCGGCAGGACGTGCTCGACCGTCAGCGCCGCCTTCTCGAAGTCCACCGGCTCGGTGGCCGCGTGGCTCTCCTCCAGCCGCCGCAGCACGTGGAGGCGCTGCTGGGGCCGCCCGGTCCAGTAGAAGGGCTTGGTGCGGATCGCTTCGCGGAGGTCCTCGTCGGAGGGCCAGCGGCGGCGGCGGCCCGAGAGCAGCCGGTGCACGGCCTCGGCGGGGGAGCGGTCCGTCTCCAGTTCCCTGGGGGCGTCCATGAAGATCCGGTTGAGGTGGTTCGTCGGGACCTGGCAGATCATCCGGCGCACCAGGTACGACTCGACGTACCGGAGCGCCTCGGCGGCCTCGGCCGCCGTCGCCCGTCCGCCGTCCACGAGATCGAGCAGGTGGAGCGCCAGCGGGTAGTGCGTCTGCCCGCCCCACGCCCCCAGCCGCTCCAGTGCGCCGCGCAGTGCGGGCGAACCCTCCCGCTCGGGATGCAGGATGCGCAGCAGCCGTTCACCCCGCTCGGCCAGCAGGGCGATCTCCTGCTGCAACGCCGCCTCGTCGTTCCGGAACGCGTCCAGCCGCCGCTGCTGCTCGCGGTAGATGTCGCTCTGCTTGGCCTTGCCGTGCCCGCGCACCACCAGGTCCAGCCAGACCAGGAGTTCGAGGTTCTTCGGGCCGAGCTCCTGCTGCATCGGCAGCCACAGCTCCCGGTACACCCGCTCGCCCCGCTTCGGCAGCAGGCTGAACACGTAGTTGCGCAGCAGGTCACTCTGGCTGAGACCGACGCCGGTGTTGTTGATCGACTCGAAGATGCGGAAGACGTTGTCGCCGCCCTGCGCGGTGATCTCGACGATCGAGAGCAGGTCCTTGAGTACGGTCTCCACCGCGACGGCCCACTCGGCCCCTTGCTCCTCGGCACCCTCGGTAAGGGTGCCGAGAAAGAAGCGGTACGCGACACCGATGTTGTCCGCTCCGCCGGCCTTCGGCGAGGACCCCACGCACGCGGTGTACGCGTCCCGGTCGGCCTGGGTGGGCAGCAGACGGTAGTGGTCGGGCCCCTCGTGGAACTCGTTGACCAGGATCTGCCGGTGGACCCGGTCGGCCGCGCGTTCACCGCCGACGGCCTTGAAGTGGTCGCGCAACGCGGTGAACGCGAGCATCAGCGTGGTGAGCCGCTGCTGGCCGTCGACGACCAGCCAGCGCTGCACCCCGCCGGCCTGGATGTGACCGGGGGCCAGGACG
Source organism: Kitasatospora sp. NPDC004240 (assembly GCF_053603215.1). Taxonomy (NCBI): domain Bacteria; kingdom Bacillati; phylum Actinomycetota; class Actinomycetes; order Kitasatosporales; family Streptomycetaceae; genus Kitasatospora; species Kitasatospora sp. NPDC004240. The sequence goes on from NZ_JBSGFD010000016.1 coordinate 23,984, forward strand.
ACGGAGCCGAGGAAGTGCGCAGCCGGCGCGTCCCCGTCCATGTGCTGTTCCACCAGCTCGGACACGTCGTCCCACAGCCGCTGCAACTGCTCACGCCCCCAGCTGTACGTGCGCTGGTAGAGCGGCACCTGGAACTGCTTGTCGCCCTGCACCAGTTTGAGGAACGTGATCTCCTGCGCCCGCATGACTCCCCTTCGACCCTCGTGCACGGAGCTGCGCCTCCGGCACCGATCGACAGCGTAGAGCGTGCGTGACATCCGAACGGAGCAAAGAGATTGACGCTCACTCAGATGGGTCGGCGGGCCGCACGCTCCTCCGGCAGTGCCCGTCCCGTGGTGACGGGCCTCCACGTGCGTCCACCCCGACACCCTCCGAGCCCCCGTCAGCAGGTCGGTTAGAGTGGCCGGATGGGCGCTGGGCGGGTGTACGAACAGCTGGGCGGGGTGGACGTTGGTGACCCCGTGGGCGCCGCCGCCCGTCCGCCGGTCGCCGTGTGGGCTGCGTTGCGTGGTGGGGTGCTGCGGTTCCCGTTCACGTGGCACGTGCTGCGCTGCTGGGCGTACCTGGTGAGCGGCGCGGTGCTCGGAGTGCTGGTGGCCGTGCTGCTGGTGGCGCTCACCCTGCTCGGGCTCGGGTTGTCCGTGGTCGGGATCGGCCTGCCGGTGCTGCTCGGGGTGGCCGTGAGCGGGGTGCCCGTCGGCGCGCTGGAGCGTCGCCGGCTCCGGCTGGTCGAGCCGTACCCCGTACCCGACCCGCATCGCGCGCTGCCCGGGGCCGGGCGCCGCGCCCGGCTCAGGACACGGTTGCGCGAGCGGGCGACCTGGCGGGAGCTGGCGCACACCGCGCTGGTCGCCCCGGTGCTCACCGCCGCCGGACTGGGCCTCACCGCGCTGCTGCTGTTCTCGGCGGCCCTGGTGGTCAGCCCGATGATCGTCTGGGCGCTGGCCCCCGAGACCGTGATGCTCATCCCCGGCCACGCCGTCCCCGGACCGCTCCACGCGCTCCCGGCCACCGCCGTCGGCCTGGCCGGGCTGATGCTCGCCGGCTACGGCGGCGCCCTGCTGGCCACCGCCCACGTACGGCTGGCGCGGCTGCTGCTCGGCCCGCGCGAGGAGGATCCCGGCCGCCAGGTGCTCGAACTGACCCGCTCACGGGCCCGGTTGGCCGATGCCTTCGAGGCCGAACGTCGCCGGATCGAACGCGATCTGCACGACGGCGCCCAGCAGCAACTCGTCGCCCTCACCATGACTCTCGGCCTCGCCGCCCACGAACTGCGAGGCGCCACAATCCATGGCGGCGCCAACGGCGACGGCCCGACGGAGCACCCGGCCGCCATGTTGGTCGACCGCGCCCGGGCCGAGGCCCGCCAGGCGCTGGAGCAGCTGCGGGACCTGGTCCGCGGCATCCACCCCCAGGTGCTCACCGACCACGGACTGGCCGCCGCCGTCGCCGAGATCGCGCTGCGCCATCCCGTCCCGGTGGAGCTCGACCTCGACCTTCCCGGCCGGCTGCCGGGACCGGTCGAGAGCACCGCCTACTTCACGGTCACCGAGGCGCTCACCAATGCCGCCAAGCACGGCGGCGCCGACGTCGTCACCGTGCACGGCCGGGTCGAGGCCGGGCGGCTGGTGATCCAGGTGACCGACGACGGCCGCGGCGGGGCCGACCCGGCCGCCGGGGCCGGACTGCAGGGACTGGCCGACCGGGCGGCGATCCTGAGAGGACGACTGATGGTGACCAGCCCGATCGGCGGGCCGACCAGGCTCCGGCTGGAGGTGCCGTGCTCCGGCTCGTGATCGCCGAGGACGCCGTGCTGCTCCGGGCCGGCCTGGTCGAACTGCTCACCCGTGGCGGCCACGAGGTGATCGCCGCGGTCGGTGACGCCGCCGCGCTCGCCGCGGCCGTCGACGCGGATCGGCCGGACGCCGTCGTCACCGACGTCCGGATGCCGCCCGGCTTCAGCGACGAGGGCCTGCGCGCCGCCCTCGACCTGCGCGAGCGCCACGCCGACCTCCCGGTCCTCGTGCTCTCCCAGTACGTGGCCACCCCGTACGCCACCCGACTGCTCGGCGCGGTCGGCGTGCAGCGGGCGGGGCTCGGCTACCTGCTCAAGGACCGGGTCGGCGAGGTGGCGGAGTTCCTGGACGCGCTGCGCCGGGTGGCGGCGGGGGAGACCGTGATCGACCCGGAGGTGGTGCGGGTGCTGCTCCGGCAGCAGTCCGGTGACCGTCCGCTGGCCCGGTTGACGCCGCGCGAGCGGGAGGTGCTGGGGCTGATGGCCGAGGGCCTCAACAACCAGGCCATCGGGGCGCGGCTGAGCGTCACCGAGGCGTCGGTGGTCAAGCACTGCGGGAACATCTTCATGAAGCTGGACCTCGACCCCGCGGAGGGCAACCGCCGCGTCCTCGCCGTCCTCGCCCATCTGCGGGGCGAGTAGCGTGCGGGGCGAGTAGCGTCAGCCCGCCGTGACCTGCGGCCCGGTGGTCCGTGAGGCGGACGGCGTGGCCAAGGGAGCCGGGGTGGGCGTGAGCAGGTCGCAGAGGCGGCCGGCGGTGGCGTCCCAGGACCACGCCTCGCGCACCCACCGGCGTCCGGCCGCGCCCATCCGGGCCCGCTCGGCGGCGGGCGCACGGAGGATCCGGGTGATCGCCCCGGCGACCTCGGCGGGGTCGCGGCCGTCGACGACGGTGCCGTTGACGCCGTCGAGGACGGCGTCGGGTGCGCCGCCGGACCGGCCCGCGACCACGGGCAGACCGCAGGCCGCGGCCTCCAGGAGGACGATGCCGAGGCCCTCCGCCTCCAGGCCCGCCCGGCGGGTGCGGCAGGGCATCGCGAAGACGTCGGCCGCCGCGTAGTCGGCGGGCGTCAGCGCGTGCTCCCGGCCGCCGGCGAACACGACCGCGCCGGGCTCGGCGTACCGCCGGGCGAGCGCGCGCAGCCGCCGTTCGTCGGGCCCGCGGCCGACCAGGACGAGGACCGCGTCCGGGACGGCCCGGCGGATCAGGGGCAGTGCGCGGATCAGGGTGTCCTGGCCCTTGCGCGGGACCAGCCGCGCCACGCAGAGGATCACCGGGGCGGTGCCGGAGCCGTCGTTCGCCGACGGCCGGAAGAGCTCGGTGTCGACACCGGGGACCAGCCGTTCCAGCCGGGCCGCGGGCCCGAGCGCGGGGGCGATCCGGTCGCGGGTGTAGGGGCCGAGGTAGGTGACCACGTCGACGCCGTCGCCGATCCGCCGCAGTAGCCGGCGGGCGACGGGGGTGCGGGCCCACCAGATCTCGTGGCCGTGCGTGGTGGCGACCGTCCGCCGGATGTCCGGGGCCAGGCGGCGCAGTCCGGGGGCCATCGCCGCGAGCGGGGCCGCGGCGCCGAACCAGACCCGGTCGCAGCCGTACGCCCGGGCGAGCTCGGCGGCCCGGCCCGTGACCCGGCCGGTGGGCAGGAGCGTTCGCGCCCGGTCGCGGACCACGGGGAACGGGAGCGCGGCGTCGTGGCGGGCGGCGCCCGGCTCGTCGGAGGTGTAGACGACGACCTCGCCGCCGGACGCCCGGGGCAGCCGGGTGGCCATGGCGTGGACGAAGGTCTCGATGCCGCCCTGCCGGGGCGGGAAGTCGTTGGTGACGATCAGCGTGCTGTTCATGGGGCGGGTACGACCTCGGTTCGGTGAGCGGGTGCGGGTGGTGACGGACGGGTGGGCGGTGACGGACGGGCGGGTGGTGACGGACGGGCCGACCGTGACGGCCGGGCGGGGACGGACGCGGCCGGGGCGGCGCCGCCCCGCAGCCGGGCGAGCAGCACCAGGAGGACGGGCAGGGCGAGGTAGCCGAACCGTCCGGCCGGTGCCAGGAGGACGGCCAGGGTGAGCCCGAGCGCGAGCCGGTCGGCGGCCACGAGGACGCCCCGCGGCGGCCGGAGGACGAGCGAGGCGGCGACGGCGAGGCCGGCGAGCAGCAGGAGGGCGGCCGTGGCGTACCGGCCGGCCGGGCCGAGGTCCGTGAGCAGCCGGCCGGGCAGCGGGCTGTTCGCCGGGGTGGGCAGGGCGCCGTGGCCGGTGGGGAAGGCGAACACCTGCTCCAGCAGCGGCCCGGGGGAGCGCAGCGCCGTCGGCAGGACCAGGACGGCCGCGCCGGCCACGGCGGTGACGCCGGCCCGTACCGCGGCCCGGCGACCGGCGGTGGCCGCCAGCAGCGCGGCGACGACCGGGACCGCCGGCCAGACCGTCCACTTGAGTGCGCAGGCCACGGCGAGGGCCAGTCCGGCGGGCCCGGCCGGCCAGGGCGAGGGCCAGGCAGCAGAGCCCGGTCATCGGCAGGTCGACCCCGCTGACGCAGAGCGGCAGCGCCACCAGCGGCGAGGCGACCAGCGCCGCGACCGGGGCCGGCGCCGCGACCGGGGCCACGGCGCCACGCCGGGGCGACGGGCCGGCGGCCGCCGACAGACAGCCGAGGAACACCGCGGCGCACCAGAGCCGGGCGTCGCCGAGCAGCCGGGCGGGCAGGCCGTCGGCGCCGAGGAGCGCGCGGGGCAGCCCGAACAGCGCCATGCCCGGCAGATACGGCGTGTACTCGCCGACGCTGCGCGGCTCCGCCAGGTACGGGGTGCCGTGCCGCAGCAGCAGCTCACCCGACCGCTCGATGACGGCGACCTCGCTCTGCCCCTGACCGGCCGCGACCAGGAGCAGCAGCGGCACGACGACCGCACCGGCGAGCGCCACGCCCGCCGAGCCCCCGCGCGCCCACCGCCGGGGCAGGACCAGCACGGCAACGGCCGCCCCCAGGTACGCCGTTGCGGCGACCAGGCCCCAACTCCGGTGCGGCCCCAGCGAGGAGAACAACGGGAAGGTCCCGGCCCACCCGGCGGCGGCCAGCCACCCGGCGCACCACCACGTCCGCCGGTCGCCGGGAGGGCGCGGAGCGGGCCCATGAGCAAGGGGAACGCCCTGACGGGCAAGGGGAATCGGCACCTCTTCATTCCAGCGGCGCGGCCCGCCGGGGTCATGACGGCCAGGTCGACTTCCGTGGTCGGGTTTCCCCTACCACCGCCGGCCGGTGGGACCGGCGCCCCGGCTCGTCCGCCGCCACGACGCGGCCGCCGCCCATGGCGGAGCATCACAGGGCGGCCCGGCGGAGGGTGGACCTCCGTGCCATTACCGCAGCACCGGCCGGGTCGGATGATGCACGTCGTGGCGCACCGCAGGCGGCCGGGGCGGCCCCACCCGTACGGCGGCCCGGTGCGGCGCGCGGTCCTGTCCACCCCCACCCAGGAGCTCCCCCATGACACGTCCACCGACACGTCCACCGGCATGCCCGCCGACCCGTCCGCCCCGCGCCGCCCGTACGGGACGCCGCGTCCGCCGCTGGATCTCCGCCGCGGTCGGCGTCCTCGCCCTCGCGGCCGGACTGGTGACGGTCGGCGCGCCGCCGGCCGCCGCCGCGGGTCTCACCCAGGTCGCCGGGTTCGGGTCCAACCCCGGCAACCTCGGCATGTACGCCTACGTGCCGGACGGCCTGCCCGCCGGACGGCCGCTGGTGGTCGCCCTGCACGGCTGCGTGCAGAGCGCCGCGGACTACCACGCCCACTCCGGCTGGGCCCGGTTGGCCGACCGGTACGGCTTCGCGGTGGTGTACCCGCAGACCACCTCGGCCAACAACGCGCTGAGCTGCTTCCGCTGGTTCGACTCCGCGCAGAGCACCCGCGGCCGCGGTGAGGCGCTGTCCGTCAGGCAGATGGTCGACAAGGCCGTCGCGCTGTACGGCAGCGACCCCGGCCGGATCTACGTCACGGGCCTCTCCGCGGGCGGCGGCCAGGCCGCGAACCTGCTCGCCGACTACCCCGACGTCTTCGCCGGCGGCGCCGTCAACTCCGGGCTCCCCGCCCAGTGCGCCACCACCCAGGCCGCCGCCGGCGGCTGCCAGAACAGCGACCAGGGCCTGACCCCGGCCCAGTGGGGCGCCAAGGTCCGTGGCTCGTACCCGGGTTGGACCGGTCGCTACCCGCGGGTGGCGATCTGGCAGGGCACCTCCGACAGCACGGTGAAGCCCGTCAACGCCGACGAGCTGCGCGACCAGTGGACCGACGTCCTGGGCGTCCCCCGGGTTCCCTCCAGCACCCGGAGCCTCCCCGGCGGCACCACGCTGAGCGTCCACGCCGCCGCCGACGGCACGCCCGCCGTCGAGGTGTACTCGATCTCCGGCATGGGCCACGGACTGGCCGTCGACCCCGGCACCGGCGACGACCGGTGCGGCGCGACGGGCGCCTACTACCTCGACCGCATCTGTTCCGCCTCCTACACCGCCGCCTTCTGGGGCCTCGACGGCTCCGGCCCCGGCACCGGACTGCCGGCCCCGACCGGCCTGACCGTCACCGGGACGACCGACACCACCGTGTCGCTCGGCTGGTCCGCCGTCGGCGGCGCGGTCTCGTACGAGGTCCGCCGCGACGGCGCCGAGGTCGGCACCACGTCCGGCACCGGCTTCACCGACACCGGCCTGACCGTCGGCACGACCCACACCTACACCGTGGCCGCCGTGGACCCCGCCGGGGCCGCCGGGACGGCCTCCGCCCCGGTGACCGCCACCACCACCGGCCAGGTCGCGCGGTGCTTCACCACCGACAACTACCACCAGGTCGCCGCGGGCCGGGCCCACACCGCCGGCGGGTCCGTGTACGCCAACGGCTCGGGCCAGCACATGGGCCTCTACACCCTCTTCACCACGCACACCCTGAAGGAGACCGCCGCCGGGTACTACGTGATCGCCGACGGCGCCTGCTGAGCGGCTGCTACCCGCTCGGCCCGGTGATCACCCTCCCCCCGATGACCATCCCTCCCCAGCCGAACGTCACCCCGACCTCGGTGCCCCGCTGACCGCGGGGCATTCGGCCTGCACCGCCGTACCTGCCGTCACATCCGAGGCCCCCGTGGCCGCCCCGGGGCGCTCCGGGTGGCCGTCGCCCTCGATGTCGACGTGCGGGAGCAGGCGGTCGAGCCAGCCGGGCAGCCACCAGTTCCGGTCGCCGAGCAGGACCATGGAGGCCGGCACCAGCAGGCCGCGGACCACGGTCGCGTCGAGGGCGACGGCGGTGGCCAGGCCGACGCCGAACATCTTGACCACCGGGTCGTCCGAGAGCAGGTAGCTCAGGAAGACCGCGACCATGATCATGGCCGCCGAGCTGATGATCCGCCCGGTGCCGGCCAGGCCCGCCACCACCGCGCGACGGCTGTCGCCCTCCCTCAGGTAGCCCTCGCGCACGGCGCTCAGCAGGAAGACCTCGTAGTCCATCGAGAGCCCGAACAGCACCGCGAACATCAGCAGCGGCACGTACCCGGGGACCGCCACGGCCCCCTCCAGACCGATCAGCCGCGCACCCCGGCCGTCCTGGAAGACGGCGGTCAGCACGCCGTACGCGGCGGCGACCGACACCAGGTTCATCACGGCCGCCTTCACCGCGACCAGCGGCGAGCGGAAGGCGAGCAGCAGGAGCAGGCCCGCGACGGTCAGGACGAACCCGACCACGAGCGGCATCCGGTGCGCGATCCGGGTGTTGAGGTCGGCCTGCGCCGCCACGGCCCCGCCGACGTGCGTCACCTGGCCGCTGCCGGCGGTGGCGGCGGGCAGGACGTCCGCACGCAGCCGGTGGACCAGCGCCGTGGTGGCCGGGTCGGCGGGGGCGGTGGCCGGGGTGACCTGCCAGCGGACGGTACGGCCGTCGGCGGCCATGGCGGGCGGGGTGACGGCGGCGACGCCCTCGGCGGAGCGCAGCGCCGCGGTCACGGCGGCGAGGCGCGGGTCGCCGGCCGCCGCCCCACCCTGATCGGCCTGCGTGGGCAGGACGTCGACCACCTGGAGCGTGCCGTTGGCCCCGGGGCCGAACGCCGCCGCCATCCGGTCGTACGCGGTGCGGCTCATCGAACCGGCAGGCTTGCTGCCGCCGTCCAGCTGGCCGAGGTGCAGGTGGGCCGCGGGGAGGGCGAGCGCGCCGAGCAGCGCGAGGCCGGCCAGCAGCAGTGGCCAGGGCCGGGCGGCGACCACGGCGGCGATCCGGCCCCAGCCGCGCGGGCGGTCGTCCGGGGCGGGGGCGGCGGGCTTCGGCGTCAGGCGCTCGCCCAGCAGCACCAGCACCGCGGGCAGCAGGGTGAGGTTCACGCCGAGCGCCGTCACCACGGCGATCGCGGGGGCCAGCGCCAGCGCGTACAGCAGCGGCAGCCCGCCGAGGGCGAGCCCGGCGAGGGCGGCGACGACGGCGCTGCCGGCGAAGGCGACGGACTTGCCCGATCCGGCGGTGGTGCGGACGGCCGCGTCCTCGATGCCGACGCCCGCGGCGCGCAGCTCCCGGAAGCGGGTGAGCCCGAACAGGGTGTAGTCGATCCCGACCCCGAGGCCGATCATGGCGGCGATGGTCTCGCCGGCCTCGGGGACGTCCATCAGGTGGCCGGCCAGGCCGATGGCCGGCAGCGCGATGCCGAGGCCGACGATCCCGGCGAGCAGCGGCAGTCCGGCGGCGACGAGCCCGCCGAGGGTGAGGGTGAGGATCACCAGGGCGGCACCGAGGCCGATGAGCTCGCTGCGGCCGGTGGACCCCTTGTCGACGGCGGCGGCCAGGTACCCGCCGGGCGTCACCTCGATGCCGGCGGCGGTGGCCGGCGCGGCCGCGGCCAGCACGGCCTCGGTGATCTCCGGTGTCACCTCCCGCCCGCTGAGGTCGAGTTCGACCGAGAGGTAGGCGGTGTGGCCGTCGGCGCTCAGGGCGGTGGCGCCGGCCGGGTCGTACGGCGTGGTGACGGCGACCACGTGCGGCACGGCGGCGACGGCGGTCGCGGTGGCCCGGACGGCCGCGGCGTTCTCGGGGGTGGTGAGCGGGGCCGCGGTGGCGCCGGTGTGCAGCAGCACGGGCTGCTTGCCCGAGGCCGAGCCCGGGAACGCCCGGTCGGTGACGTCCCGGGCGGCCTGGCTGTCGCTGCCCGGGATGGAGACCGCCTCGCTGGTGACCCGCCCGAACACCCCGAGGGCGGTGAGCGCGGCGGCCAGCAGGAGCAGCCAGGCCGCGACCACGCGCCTGGGTCTACGGGCGCACCAGCGCCCCGTACCGGTGAACATGCGGATGAACCGTCCTTCTTCGTGCGTCTCCACGGCGGTGGACGGCCGGAGCACGTCCCGGCCGAACTAATTGCACTCACCGTGCAACGCGTACACTTGCACTCGTGGTGCAACAAAGTCAACGAGAGGCCGGAGGAGCCCACGTGAAGCCGACCGAGCCGGCGGGGCCCGCCAGGCCCGCTGAGCCCGCCGCGCCCGTCACCGACGGGCGCACGGCACGCGGGGCCCGGACCCGCGAGAAGATCGCCGACGCGGTGCTGTCGCTGCTCGACGAGAACCAGTCGCACTTCCCCGCGGACAAGGTCGCCGAGCGCGCGGGCGTCTCCCGGCGGCTGGTGTTCCACCACTTCGCGGACATGGCGCAGCTGGCCGAGGTCGCCGTCAACCGGCGCCTGGAACAGCTGATGGCCCAGGTCCGGCCGGTGCCGACGGACGGGCCGCGGGACGTCCGGGTCGCGGCCGTCGCGGAGCAGCGCGCCCGCATCCTGGAGGGCCTCACCCCCGCCCGGCTCGCCGTCATGCGGCTGGAGAACCCGTCGCCCAGCGTGGTGGAGGCCGTCCGCGGGATGACGGAGTTCGCGCGGGTGCGGCTCGCCCGGATCTTCGCCCCGGAGCTCGACCCGCTGCCCGAACCCGCCCGCACCGACCTGCTCAACGGCCTGGACGCGGTCACCACCTGGAGCACCTGGCACCACTGGCGCAGCACCGGCCTGACCGTGGACCAGGCCCGCCACACCATGGCCGTGACCGTCCACGCCCTCCTCACCGCCGCCGACGGCCGCCCGTCCGACGGCCGCCCCTCCGGCGACCGCCCTGGGGAGAGCGCATGAGCGGGCCCGGCGTCGCGATCGTGACCAGTGCGGCCGGTCTGGCGTACGACGAGGACCTCCCGCTGATCGTGGACGCCCTGCGCGCCCGCGGCGTGGCGGCGGAGGCGGTGGCCTGGGACGACGCCGGGGCGCCGCTGGCCCTACGGCATTTCGCCGCAACGGTGGCCGCCCGGGCCGGCGTCCGGTCCTGATCCACCGGCCGCACCGACGGTCCGGATTTCGCCTTCCGATCATCCGCTGATAAGTTTTCCCATGTCGGCAGGACGAGATCACGGAAGTGATCGGAATCCGGACCGTCAGGCGTCGGTGGTGCAGCGGTAGCACGCCCACTTTCAGTGGGAAGGGTCTGTTCGATTCAGGCCCGGCGCTCCAACTCGCAGGGGCGGAAGTCGTTCTCGACTTCCGCCCCTGTCGCATTTCCGGAGGCCGCCGCGTTCGGCCCCCGGAATCGTCGCCATCAGCCGATCGGTTGATACGGCGGGCCATGGCCGAGCGGATCGGTGGATGCCACCCGGCCCCGGCGGCCGCGAGGCTGGGTCCATGAAGCACGCGAAACCACCAAGGCGCCCAGAACCGCCGGTACCCCAGGGCCCTCCCCACGGCTCGACACCGGAGCCCCGGGACGGGCCCGTCATCGAGGTGAACGCCCTACGGAAGTCCTACGCGGGTCGTACCGTGGTCGACGACGTCTCCTTCGCCGTCGCCGAGGGCGAGATCTTCGGCCTGCTCGGCCCCAACGGCGCCGGCAAGACCACCGTGGTGGAGTGCGTGGCCGGGCTGCGCGCCCCGGACTCCGGCACCGTGCGTGTCTGCGGGGCCGACCCGCGGGACGACCGGGCCGCGACCGCCCTCGTCCTCGGCGTTCAGCTCCAGGAGAGCGAACTCCAGGCCAAGTTGACCGTCCGCGAGGCCCTGGAGCTGTACGCCGCCTGCTACCCCGACCCGGCCGACCTGCCCTCGCTGGTGGGGAGGCTGGACCTCGCCTCCCGGCTGTCCACCCGGTTCGCGGATCTCAGCGGGGGCCAGAAGCAACGGCTGTTCATCGCGCTGGCACTGATCGGGCGGCCGCGGGTGGTCGTCCTGGACGAGCTGACCACCGGCCTCGACCCGCAGGCCCGGCGCGCCACCTGGGACCTCGTCGAGTCGGTCCGGGACGGCGGGGTCACCGTCCTGCTGGTCACGCATGTCATGGCGGAGGCGCAGCGGCTCTGCGATCGCGTCGCCGTCCTCGACCGCGGGCGCATCGTCGCGTCGGACACGCCGGCGGGGCTGGTCGGCCGTTCCGCCGGGGCCACGGTGGTCTCCTTCCGGCCCTCGGCGCCGCCCGCCGAGGCGGACCTCGCCGCGCTGCCCGGGCTCGTCTCCGTGGTGTCCGACGGCGGCCGGCTCACGCTGACCGGGACGGACGAGACCGTGGACGCCGTTCTCACCCTGCTCGCCCGCGCCCGCATCACCGCCCACGAACTGCGCGTCACCGACGCCACCCTGGAGGACGCGTTCATCGATCTCACCGGAAGTCGGCCATGACCGAGAACCTCCTGACCGGGCGCGCGTCGCGGCGGCGCGGGCCGGGCGCCGCCGTCCTGCGGGCCGAGGCCCGGCTGTTCCTGCGGGAGCCGGCCGGCGTCTTCTGGATGCTGGTCTTCCCCACCCTGCTGCTCGGGATCCTCGGCGCGGTCCCCTCCTTCCGCACCGCCGACGAATCGCTCGGCGGAATCCGCCCGGTGGACGCCTACACGCCGGTGGCCGGGCTGATCGCGCTGCTCACGGCCGGGGTGGCGGGCATGCCGCCGGTGATCACCGGCTACCGTGAGCGCGGCATCCTGCGCCGGATGTCGACCACTCCGGTGCGCCCGGCCGCGCTGCTCGGCGCGCAGGTGGTCCTGTACGGCGCGGCCGCGCTGCTGTCCGCCGTGGTGTCGCTGGCGGTGGGCCGGATCGTCTTCGCCGTGCCGCTGCCGCGGCAGCCGCTGGGCCATCTGCTCGTGCTGGCGCTCGCCGCCCTCGGCGCGCTGGCCCTGGGCGCGGTGATCTCGGCGTTCTCCCGTACCTCGAGGATCGCCGGCGGGGTCGGCTCCGCGGTGTACTTCCCGATGATGTTCTGCGCGGGGACCTGGGTGCCGGTGCAGGCGATGCCCGACGCGCTCGCCCGGGTGGTCGGCTGGACGCCGTTCGGTGCCGCCGCCCGGGCGTTCGGCGAGGCGGCGGCGGGGGACTGGCCGGGCTGGGGGCACCTGGGTGTCCTCACCGCCTGGGTGGCGGCCCTGCTGGCGGCGGCCGCCCGCTGGTTCCGCTGGGAGTAGCGCGGTGCACGCTCGGGCAGACTGGGCCGATGGCCGATGGCCGATGGCCGATGGGGACGGGACGGGGACGGGGACGTGAGGGCGACCGGGTTCGTGAACCGTACGGACGTGACCGGTGACCGCGCCGGGCCGGATCCGGTCGGCGGTACCGGTACGGCCCGGGCGGGCGCCGCCGACGCCGGCATGGCCTACGCCGCCGTGGAACGACGGTGGTCGCTGTTCCACCGTTGGGGCCCGTTCGCGCTGCTCGGCGCCGGCCTGGCGGTCTCCGCGGCGACCTCGCCGCCGCTCGGCACGGACCAGGGGCAGTGGGCGCTCGCCGCGGTGCTGGTCGGCCTCGCGCTGCTGCTCCAGATCTGGTGGGCCCGGGCGGCCCGGGGCCGCCCCGGTGAGGGTGCCCTCCCCGTCGGCCCGTCCGCGCGCAGCACCTGCTACTTCGCCCTCCGTCTGGCGCTCGCCCTCGCGCTCTCCTGGCAGAACCCGTTCTTCACCACCTACGCGGTGGCCGGCTACTTCGACGCCGAGCGGCTGTTGCCGCGCCGGCTGCGCTGGCCCGGTCTGGTCGCCACCGCCGTGATCCTGGCGGGTGCCCAGTCCGGCGGGGTGCCGCCCCGGGGGACGGCCGGGTGGGTCGCCTTCGCCGGGGTGCTGGCCGTCCATCTGGTGCTGCTCGTCGTGGTGAGCCGGCTGACCGCCCAGGAGGCCGACCGTTCGCGGGTGCAGGCCGCCGCGATCGAGGAACTCGCCCGTGCCAACGCGGCGTTGGAGCAGGCACTCGCCGAGAACGCCGCCCTGCACGCCCAACTCCTGGTCCAGGCACGGGAGGCCGGGGTCGCCGACGAGCGGGCCCGGATGGCCGCGGAGATCCACGACACCATCGCGCAGGGCCTGGCCGGCATCGTCACCCAGCTCCAGGCGGCCGCCATCACGCCCGACGCGGCCGCGGCCCGCGCGCACCTCGACCGCGCGGCCGACCTCGCCCGGTACGGCCTGGGTGAGGCCCGCCGCTCGGTCCGCGACCTCTCACCGGCCGCCCTGGAGCACGACACGCTGCCCGAGGCGCTCCGCAAGGCGGTCGCCGACTGGCGGGAACGGACCGGCGTGCGGGCCGAGTTCACCGTCACCGGCGTCGTCGAGCGGCTGCACGGGGAGATCGCCACCACCCTGTTGAGGATCGCCCAGGAGGCGTTGGCCAACACCGCCCGGCACGCGGGGGCCACCAGGCTCGGCGTCACGCTCTCCTTCATCGACGACGAGGTGGTGCTGGACGTCCGGGACGACGGCCGCGGCTTCGACCCGCTCGCGCCGGCCGACCCGGCGGACCGCACCGGAGCGGGCGGATTCGGCCTGACCGGCATGCGCACCCGGGCCGAGCGCATCGCGGGCTCGGTCACGGTGGAGTCCGAGCCCGGCCTCGGGACGGCGGTCTCGGCCCGCGTACCGTTGGTGCGCCATGAGTACTGACGTGATCACCCTCCTGCTGGTGGACGACCACCCGGTCGTCCGGAACGGCCTGCGCGGCATGTTCGCCGCCGACCCGGGGTTCCGGGTGCTGGGCGAGGCGGCGAGCGGCCCCGAGGCGCTGGCCTCGGTCGCGGCGCTCGACCCGGACGTGGTCCTGATGGACCTGCGGATGCCGGGCGGCGGAGGGGTCGAGGCGATCACCGAGCTCACCCGCCGGGGCGTCCGCTCCCGGGTGCTGGTCCTCACGACCTACGACACGGACGCCGACACCCTCCCCGCGATCGAGGCGGGCGCCACCGGCTACCTGCTGAAGGACGCGCCGCGCGAGGAGCTGTTCACCGCGGTCCGGGCCGCCGTCCAGGGGCGCACCGTGCTCTCCCCGGCGGTCGCCTCCCGCCTGGTCGCCGCGGTGAGGTCCCCGGCCTCCCCGCCGGCCGGCGAACCGCCGTCCGGCCCGCCGTCGGACCGCGCACCGTCGGATCGCGCACCGTCGGATCGCGCGCTGCCGGACGGGCTGCTGTCGGCACGGGAACGCGAGGTGCTGGCCCTGGTGGCCAGGGGTACCTCCAACCGGGAGATCGCCCGGGTCCTGTTCATCAGCGAGGCCACCGTCAAGACCCATCTCACCCACATCTACGCCAAGTTGGGCGCGTCCGACCGGGCCGCCGCGGTGGCCCAGGCCTACGAGCGGCGCATCCTCGGCTGACACCCAGCCCTGCCCGGGCGCCCGAGGCACCTGGTGAACCGAACGTCACGCCCCGGCCGGAAGACCGATCGGCTCGGCGGGCTCCGTGGCGGAGCCGGCCCCGCCGCCGTCCAGCACCCGGGTGCGGTAGCGGCCGGGTGTGGTGCCGAAGTGGCGGTTGAAGGCGTGCGACAGCGCGTAGGGCGTGCTGTAGCCGACCTGGCGGGCGATCGACTCCAGCGGCCGGTCCGTCCCGCGCAGCAGGGTGGCGGCGCGGTTCATCCGCCACCAGGTCAGGTACGCCATCGGCGGCTGGCCGACCAGGGTGGTGAAGCGCCGGGTGAGGGTGGCGCGGGAGACGCCGGCGGCCGCGGCGAGGCCGTCGGCGTTCCAGGCGCGGGCCGGTTCCTCGTGCAGGGCGTGCAGCGCGGCGGCCACCACCGGGTCGCCGAGCGCGACGGGCCAGCGGGCCGCCCGGTCGGCGGCCGGGTGCGGCGCCCCCGAGGGGTCGGCCGCGGAGGCCTCGGCGGTGGCCTGCCGGTCGAGCCAGGTGCGCACCATGTACACCAGCAGCAGGTCGACCAGGCTGGGCACGGCCAGCGCCGCGCCCGCCCCCCGGCAGGCCAGCTCGGTGCCCAGCAGGTCGACGGCGGCCCGCAGTTGGCGGTCGCCGCCGAGCCGGTTCGGCAGGTGGACGACGTCCGGCAGCTCACGCATCAGCGGGTGGACGCGGCTGTGGTCGAGCCGGTACTTGCCGCACAGCAACTCGGTGGCGGGGCCGCCGGGTTCGGCCGCGTCGGCGGCCGGCACGGGGGAGGGCAGGGGCCGCCCGGCGGCGAGCACCCGGGTGATCTCCGGTGCGCGCGCGGCCCGTTCGGCGTCCAGCGGCTCACCGGCGATCACCTGGCCGGTGCCGTGCGGCAGCAGCACCGCGTCGCCCGGGCTGAGCGCCACCGGAGACCCTCCGTCGGGCAGCAGCCAGCAGCCGCCCTCCAGCACCACGTGGAAGCCCGCCCCGTCGTACGGGGGGATCCGGGCGGACCACGGGCCCGCCACCCGCAGCCGGTTGCAGGAGGGGCGTCCGATCCGTACGGCGGCGATCGCGTCGCTGACCACGTCCATGCGGTCATCCTAGCCCTGACGGATCCACCGTGAGCTGATCACGTATCAAAGAGAGCCGATCCCGTATCGATCCGCTCAGCACCTGCCGCCTAGGCTCGATGACATCAGGGCGGCGGGCCGGACCGGCGGCATGGACCGGCGGACCGCCGCGCCACGACAGGGGAGGACACCATGGAGCGGATCGTGCTCGGCGAGGCCGAGATCATCAGGGTGCGGGAGTGGCAGGGGCCGTTCGCCGCGGCCCGGGACGTCGTGCCGGGGGTGGCGGAGGACGTCTGGCAGGAGAACGCGTCCTGGCTGGCGCCCGACCACTACGACCCGGAGACCGGCGCCTACAAGGTGGCCCTGCAGAGCTGGGTGATCCGCCACGGCGGCCGTACGGTGCTGGTCGACACCGGGGTGGGCGCCGACCGCGAGCGCCCCGGCACCCCGCAGTTCCACCGCCGGCCGAGCGACTTCCCGGCCCACCTCGCCGCCGCCGGCATCAAGCCGGAGGACGTCGACGTGGTGGTCAACACCCATCTGCACAGCGATCACATCGGCTGGAACACCGTGGACCGGGACGGCACCTGGGAGCCGTTCTTCCCCAACGCCGAGTACCTGCTGCCGGCCGCCGACCACGCCCGCCTGGAGGCCGTCACCGACCCCGGGGACAACCGGCACCTGATGTTCGCCGACAGCGTCCTGCCGGTGCTGCGGGCCGGACGGGCCCGGCTCTGGGAGGGCGCCCACCGCATCGACGACGCCCTCACCCTGGAGGCCGCGCCCGGCCACACCCCCGGCTCCGCCGTGCTGCGGCTGGAGTCGCGCGGCGAACGGGCCGTCTTCGTCGGCGACCTGCTGCACTCCCCGGTCCAGCTGCTCCACCCGTCGTGCAACAGCTGCTTCTGCGAGGACCCGGCGCAGGCCGCCGCCACCCGCCGGCGAGTCCTGGAGCAGGCCGCCGACCGGCGCGAACTGCTGGTCCCGGCCCACTTCGGCGGCTCCGGCGCCCTGGAGGTCCGCCGCACCGGCCCGGCCTTCGAGGTCTCCCGCTGGACGGCCTGACCCGGCGGACGGGCATCCCGGGCAGCCGTACGCGCGCCGCGCCGGCCCGGACTCCGCCCGGGTGAACGGACGGCGCGGTGCGGCGGGCCCCGGGGCGGGGCGGGGGATGATCGCCGGGTTCACGGGGGGCCACACCGCCGGAGGCGCACATGCGGATCCTGCTCGTCGCGAGCGCGTACAACAGCCTCACCCAGCGGGTCCACGCCGAGCTGCGCGATCTGCGGCACACCGTGGAGCTCCACCTCGCCACCGGCGACGACGAGGCGCTCCGGACGGCGGTACGGCGGAGCGCGCCCGAGCTGGTGATCGCGCCGATGCTCAGGGCGGCCCTGCCGCGGGACGTCTGGTCCACCGTCACCTGCCTGATCGTGCACCCCGGCCCGCCCGGCGACCGGGGGCCGTCCTCCCTCGACTGGGCGATCCACGAGGGCGTGGCCGACTGGGGGGTGACGGTGCTCCAGGCGGAGGAGGAGATGGACGCCGGGCCCGTCTGGGCCACGGCGCCGTGCGCGCTGCCGCCCGTCGCCAAGAGCGACCTGTACCGGGGCGAGGTCTCCGACGCCGCGGTCGCGGCGGTGCTGCGCGCCGTGGAGCGCTTCGCCTCCGGCACGTACGTCCCGCGCCCGCAGAACGGCCCCGACCGGTGGGCACCGGAGCACACCCGGCCGTACCTGCGCCAGGCTGTGCGACGGATCGACTGGGCCCGCGACGACACCGACACCGTGCTGCGCAAGCTGCGGGCCGCCGACTCCCAGCCCGGGGTGCTGGACGAACTGCTGGGCGCCGAATGGTTCCTGCACGGCGGCCACCCCGAGCACCGGCTGCGCGGACGGCCCGGCGAACCGCTGGCCACCCGGGCCGGCGCGCTCTGCCGGGCGACCCGCGACGGCGCCGTGTGGATCCCCGAGCTGCGCCGGCGCCGCCACCCGGACGGCCCCACGACGTTCAAGCTGCCGGCCGTCACCGCCCTCGGCGACGCGCTGCCCGACCTGCCGGAGGTACCGGCGCCGCTGATGCCCGCGGCCGACGACCCGGTCTGGTCGGACATCCGCTACCGCGAGGACGGCCCGGTCGGCCTGCTGCGCTTCGCCTTCCCCGGCGGCGCGATGAGCACCGGCCACTGCCGCCGCCTGCTCGACGCCTACCGCTTCGCCCTCACCCGGCCCACCTCGGTGCTGCTGCTGGGCGGCGGCCGCGACTTCTTCTCCAACGGCATCCACCTGAACGTCATCGAGGCCGCCGCCGACCCGGCCGCCGAGTCCTGGGCCAACATCAACGCCATGGACGACCTGGTCGAGGCCGTCCTCACCACCACCGACCGCCTGGTCGTCGCGGCCCTCGGCGGGAACGCCGCCGCGGGCGGGGCGATGCTCGCGCTGGCCTCCGACGAGGTCTGGTGCCGCCGGGGCACGGTGCTCAACCCGCACTACCGGCTGATGGGCCTGTACGGCTCGGAGTACTGGACGTACACCCTGCCGCGCCGGGTCGGCGAGGCCCGGGCACGGCGGTTCACCGAGCAGGCGCTCCCGGTGACGGCCGCCGTCGCGCTGCGGACCGGGCTGGTCGACCAGGTCCTGCCGTGCGCCCCGGGGGAGTTCGGCCGGGAGGCCGCCCGCCTGGCCCGGCTGACCGCCGACTCGCCCACCGTCCAGGGCCGGATCGTCGCGAAGAAGGCCGCCCGCGAGGCCGACGAGGCCGTCCGGCCGCTCGCCGACCACCGCGCCGAGGAACTGGCCGTGATGCACCACCAGTTCTTCACCCCCGAGTCCCCGTACCACGCGCTGCGCGCCGCCTTCGTACGGAAGCTGCCGTCAACACCGTCCCCCGCCCCGGCGGCGGGGTGACCCGGACGGCCCACCCGGCTTGCGTCCGTCCGGCCGTACCGCCCGGCTCTGCGGACCGGCGGGCCGGGCGAACCGCTGTTATGACTGTTTCGAGCCATTGTGTCCGGCTCCCAGTTCCGAGGAGGCATCCTCATGGGTGCTGAAGCAGCAACGAGCGCCACCGACACCGACGTGGTGCACATTCTCTGGATCAACGCGGGCCTGAGCTGCGACGGCGACTCGGTCTCCCTGACCGCCGCCATGCAGCCGAGCATCGAGGAGATCGTCACCGGCGCCCTGCCGGGCCTGCCGAAGATCGCCGTCCACTGGCCGCTGATCGACTTCGAGTGCGGTCCGGTGCAGGGCGCGGACAACTTCGTGGAGTGGTTCTTCAAGGCGGACCGCGGCGAGCTCGACCCGTTCGTCCTGGTCGTCGAGGGCTCCATCCCGAACGAGAAGATCAAGGAGGAGGGCTACTGGTGCGGCTTCGGCGACGACCCGCTGACCGGCCAGCCGATCACCACCAGTGAGTGGCTGGACCGCCTCGCCCCCAAGGCCACGGCGGTGGTCGCCATCGGCACCTGCGCCACGTACGGCGGCATCCACGCCATGGCCGGCAACCCGACCGGCGCCATGGGCGTGCCCGACTACCTCGGGTGGGGCTGGAAGTCCAAGGCCGGCCTGCCGATCGTCTGCGTGCCCGGCTGCCCCATCCAGCCCGACAACTTCTCCGAGACCCTGACGTACCTGCTCTACCAGCTGGCCGGCTCCGCACCGATGATCCCGCTGGACGACAAGCTGCGCCCGGCGTGGCTGTTCGGCGCCACCGTGCACGAGGGCTGCGACCGCGGCGGCTACTACGAGCAGGGCCAGTTCGCCACCGACTACGGCACGCCCGAGTGCCTGGTGCGGCTCGGCTGCTGGGGTCCGGTCGTCAAGTGCAACGTCGCCAAGCGCGGCTGGATCAACGGCATCGGCGGCTGCCCGAACGTCGGCGGCATCTGCATCGCCTGCACGATGCCGGGCTTCCCCGACAAGTTCATGCCGTTCATGGACGCTCCGCCGGGCTCCACGGTCTCGACGGCGGCCAGCTCGGTGTACGGCTCGGTGATCCGGCGACTGCGCGCGATCACCCTCAAGACCGTCGACAAGGAACCCAAGTGGCGCCACGCCGGGCGCAGGCTGACGACCGGCTACCGCGCTCCCTGGTGACCCGGAGGGCCGCCGCGTCCCGTGCGCGGCGGCCCGTCCGGCCCAACTCCCCACCCGCTTCCAGAAGGGCACGACAGACACGATGGCGGTACCGACGACCAAGGCGGCCGGTGACGGCAGCGGCCTGGTGGAGATGTCCTGGGACCCGATCACCCGGATCGTGGGCAGCCTCGGCATCCACACGAAGATCGACTTCAAGCAGAAGAGGGTCGCGGAGTGCTACAGCACCTCCTCGGTCTTCCGCGGTTACAGCGTCTTCATGCGGGGCAAGGACCCGCGCGACGCGCACTTCATCACCAGCCGGATCTGCGGCATCTGCGGCGACAACCACGCCACCTGTTCGGTCTACACCCAGAACATGGCGTACGGCGTGAAGCCCCCGCACCTCGGTGAGTGGATCATCAACCTCGGCGAGGCCGCCGAGTACATGTTCGACCACAACATCTTCCAGGAGAACCTGGTCGGGGTCGACTACTGCGAGAAGATGGTCCGCGAGACCAACCCCGGCGTCCTGGAGATGGCCGAACGCACCGAGGCCCCGCACGCCGGCGAGCACGGCTACCGGACCATCGCCGACATCATGCGCTCGCTCAACCCGATCGAGGGCGAGTTCTACCGCGAGGCCCTCCAGGTCAGCCGCTACACCCGGGAGATGTTCTGCCTGATGGAGGGCCGCCACGTGCACCCCTCCACGCTCTACCCGGGCGGCGTCGGCACGGTGGCCACCGTCCAGCTGTTCACCGACTACCTCACCCGGCTGATGCGCTACGTGGAGTTCATGAAGAAGGTCGTGCCGCTCCACGACGACCTCTTCGACTTCTTCTACCAGGCGCTGCCCGGCTACGAGGAGGTCGGCCGCCGCCGCGTCCTGCTCGGCTGCTGGGGCAGCCTCAACGACCCCGACCACTGCGACTTCACCTACCGCAACATGACCGACTGGGGACGGCGGATGTTCGTCACCCCGGGAGTGGTCGTGGACGGCAAGCTGGTCACCAACGACCTCACCGAGATCAACCTCGGCATCCGGATCCTGCTCGGCAGCTCCTACTACGAGGACTGGCAGGGCAAGGAACTCTTCGTCACCCACGACCCGCTCGGCAACCCGGTCGACCCCCGCCACCCGTGGAACCAGCACACCATCCCGCAGCCCCAGAAGCGGGACTTCGACGACAAGTACAGCTGGGTGATGTCCCCGCGCTGGTTCGACGGCAAGGAGCACCTCGCCCTCGACACCGGCGGCGGCCCGATCGCCCGCCTCTGGTCCACCGCGCTCTCCGGCCTGGTCGACATCGGCTACGTCAAGGCCACCGGCCACAGCGTGGTGATCAACCTGCCCCGCTCGATGACCAAGCCCGAGGTCACCTTCGAGTGGAAGATCCCGCAGTGGAGCAACGCCATCGAACGCAACCGCGCCCGCACCTACTTCCAGGCGTACGCGGCCGCGGCGGCCCTGCACTTCGCGGAGAAGGCCCTGGAGGAGGTCCGGGCCGGGCGCAGCCAGACCTGGGAGCGCTTCGAGGTGCCGGACGAGTCCATCGGCTGCGGTTTCACCGAGGCCGTGCGCGGCGTGCTGTCGCACCACATGGTGATCCGCGACGGCAAGATTGCCAACTACCACCCGTACCCGCCGACCCCGTGGAACGCCAGCGTCCGCGACAGCTACGGCACCCCCGGGCCGTACGAGGACGCCGTGCAGAACACGCCGATCTTCGAGGAGAACTCCCCGGAGAACTTCAAGGGCATCGACATCATGCGGGCCGTGCGTAGCTTCGACCCCTGCCTGCCCTGCGGCGTCCACATGTACGTGGGCGGCGGGAAGACCGTGCAGAAGATGCACGTGCCCACCGGCCTCAGCGGGCTCACCGCATGACGCCGGAGCAGACCGGCCTGCGGATCCAGGAGGCCCTGGACCGGCTCGCCGACGACGGCGCGCGCGAGGCCGGCGAGCAACTGGCCCGCGCCCTCCTGGAGTTCCACGCCGACGGCCTCGCCCGGCTGGTCCGGGCGCTGCCGCCGCCCGCCCTCACCGCCCTGCTGGACGACCCCGAGGTGGCCGGACTGCTGGTCCTGCACGACCTGCACCCCGAGGACACCGCCACCCGGATCGCCCGCGCCCTCGCCTCGCTGCCCGAACCGGTCGAGCTGCTCGGCCACGACCCCGCGACCGGCACCGTACGGCTGCGCCGGACCCGCGCCGGCTGCGGCTGCGGCGAGCGGGACGTCGAGGCCGCGCTCGCCACCCACGCACCCGAGGTCACCGCCGTCGTCCTGGAGCGGGCGCCGCAGCTCCTGCAGATCGGCACCCGCCCGGCCACCCCGGCGGAGGCGCGGTGAGCACCCCGCGGATCGACCGGCCCGGCACGGCCCTGCTGCGGCGGCTGCGCGAGCCCGCACCACCGAGGCCCGAACGCTGCGCCTTCTGCGGCCAGCGCGTCCCCGAGGCCCACCGGCACCTGGTGGACACCGAGGAACAGGCCCTCACCTGCGTCTGCACCGCCTGCGGGCTGCTCTTCCAGCGGCCCGGCGCGGCCGGCGGACGCTACCGCAGCGTCCCCGACCGCCACCTGGTGGACCCGGACCACCCGATCGGCGAGGACGCCTGGACGGCCCTCGGCATCCCGGTCGCCGCCGCCTTCCTGTTCCGCAACAGCCGCCAGCAGCGGCTCGTGCTGCTCTACCCGGGCCCCGGCGGGGCCACCGAGAGCGAACCCGACGAGGCCGCCTGGCAGGCCGCGCTCGGCGGCAGCCGGCTGGCCGCCGCCCTGGAACCCGACGTCGAGGCGCTGCTGCTGCGCCGCACCGACGGCGAGGTGCACTGCAGGCTGGTGCCGATCGACGTCTGCTACGAACTGGTCGGCCGGCTGCGGCGCTGCTGGAAGGGCTTCGACGGCGGCGCCGAGGCCCGTGCCGAACTCGACGCCTTCTTCGCCCGCCTCGCCGAACGGGCCCGGCCCCTGCGAGAGGACGACGCCCGGTGACCGAACTCAACTTCTCCTGCGTCGACGTCCGCGCCGCCGAGCACGCGGCCGGGCCGACCCTGCTCCTGCGGCTGCGCGTCACCGCCCCCGCCGACGTCCGCGTCCACGCCCTGGCCCTGCGCTGCCAGCTGCGCATCGAGCCCGCGCGGCGCCCGTACGGCGAGGCCGAGGGCGAGCGGCTGACCGACCTGTTCGGCGAGCGCTCGCGCTGGGGCGGCACCCTCCACCCCGTCCAGTTCGCCCAGGTGCCGCTGATGGTGCCCGGCTTCACCGGCGAGACCGAGGTGGAACTGCCCGTCCCGTGCACCTACGACATGGACGTGGCCGCGGCCCGCTACCTCAGGGCCCTGGACGGCGGCGACGTCCCTCTGCTGCTGCTGTTCTCCGGCACCGCCTTCACCGGCCCCGGCGGCTTCCAGGTCACCCCGGTGCCCTGGGACCGCGAGGCCGCGGTGCGGATGCCCGTACGGGTCTGGCGGGAGGCGATCGACCGGCACTTCCCCGGCTGCGGCTGGCTGCGGCTGCCCGAGGACCTGATGGACGCGCTGCTCGCCCACCGCTCGCGCCGCGCCCTGCCGTCCTGGGAGGCCACCGTACGCGACCTGCTGAACGGCGTCCGGGCCGAGGAGGTGGCCCGGTGACCGCCTTCCCGGACGGGATCGAGGGCCGCTTCGCCCACGCCCGGCAGATCGCCGACGCCGTCCTCTTCGAGGGGTACGTGCTCTACCCGTACCGGGCCTCGGCGGCCAAGAACCGGCTGCGCTGGCAGTTCGGCGTCCTCGTCCCGCCCGGCTACGGAACGGACAGCGGCGAGCACTCCCACCAGCGCACCGAATGCCTGATGGAACCGCGCCCCGGCGACCGGCTGGCCGTCGAGCTGCGCTTCCTGCGGGCCCGCCGGCGCACCGTCCAACGCGCCACGCCCACCGGAGGGTTCGAGACGGTCGACGAGCTCGAACTCGCCGACAAGGTCCTCGTCCCGTGGGACGAGGGCGTCGAGGAACGGGTCGAACTCCTCGTGCCCGTGGAGGAGTTGGCCGCCGGCGAGGTCGTACGGCCGTTCCGGCTGCCGGCCTGCACGGAGACGGAGCTGCTCCGCGAGGGCGGCGCCACCCTCGGCCGGCTGCTGCGCCGGCGCGAGCGGATCGACGGCCTCCTGCGGCTGACCGCGGCCGACGTCCCCGGGCCGTACGCGGCACGGCGGCTGACCGCCGTGGTGGAGAACACCGGCGACTGGACGCCCCGGCCGGACGAGCGGCGGGAGGAGGCGCTGCCGCGCTCGCTGGTCTCGGCGCATCTGCTGCTGGGGCTGGAACGCGGCTCCTTCCTCTCGGTGACCGACCCGCCCGAATGGGCCCGGGCCGCCGTCGGGCAATGCCGCAACGAGCACACCTGGCCGGTCCTCGCCGGCCCGCCCGGCCGCGGCCAGGTGCTGCTCTCCTCGCCGATCATCCTGGAGGACCACCCGAGCATCGCCCCCGAGAGCCTCGGCGCGCTCTACGACGCCACCGAGATCGACGAGATCCTCGCGATGCGGACCGCGGCCCTCACCGACCGCGAGAAGCGCGAGGCCCGGGGCACCGACGAGCGGGCCGGCGCGGTGATCGACCTCGCCGACTCGATGCCCCCCGAGGTACTGGAGCGGCTGCACGGCGCCGTCCGCGGCCTGCGCGAGATCACCGGGAACGCGCCCGACCAGCCCTGGTGGGACCCGGGCGACGACCCCGGGGTCGACCCCGCGCGGGACCGCGTCCAGGTCGGCGGCCACCAGGTGGGCGCCGGCAGCCGGGTCGTGCTGCGGCCCGGCCGGCGGCGCACCGACGCCCAGGACCTCTTCCTGGACGGCCGGACCGCCGTGGTCGAGGCCGTGCTGCACGACGTCGACGGCTCGGTGCACCTGGCGGTGACACTGGAGGACGACCCGGGCGCGGACCTGTGGCGGGCCCAGGGCCGCTACCGCTACTTCCAGCCGGACGAGATCACCCCGCTGGAGGGGCCGTGACGACGGGACGGGTGCTGGTCGCCGGGGTCGGCAACGTCTTCCTCGGCGACGACGGCTTCGGCGTGGAGACCGTCCGACGGCTGCGGGAGCACCCGCTGCCGCCGGACGTCGAGCTGGTCGACGTCGGGGTGCGCGGGGTCCACCTGGCGTACCAACTCCTCGACGGCTACCGAATGTTGCTCCTCGTCGACGCCACCGCCCGGGGCGGCGAGCCGGGCACGGTCTACCTGATCGAGCCCGACGCCGGCCCGGTCGAGGCACCCGGCCCGGTCGGGGTGCCCGTCCTGGACGGGCACCGGATGGGACCGGACGCCGTGCTCGCCCTGCTCGGCACGCTGGCCGCCGGCACGGACGGCCGTCCGCCCGAGCGGATCCTCGTGGTCGGGTGCGAGCCGGCGTCGCTGGAGGAGGGGATCGGACTGAGCGCACCGGTGGCCGCCGCCGTCGAGGAGGCGGTGCGGGTGGTCCTGCGGACCGTCGGTGCGGACGTGCAAGCGGAGAGAGAGGCAACGACATGGTGAAGAACCTGTTCGGCGTGGCCGTGGTGGCCGTGGTCGCGGCGCTGGTCTGGCAGAACCTGGACGAGCTGAAGCGCTATCTGCGCATCCGCCGGATGTGACCGGCGGACGGCCGGGCGCGGCGGATTGCTGCGAACGGCGTAGACGCCGGTGCGGCGGCGGCGCGGCTGCGGGCCGCTGCCGCCGCCGCGGCCTGTAATGAAACCTGTTGCCTCCAGCGGCGGGAACGGGGCCCGATGCACGAGATGTCGATCGCGACCGCAGTCGTCGAACAGGTGGACGCGGCGGCCCGCGAGCACGGGGCGGACGCCGTCGCGCGGGTGCGCCTGCAGGTCGGCGAACTCGCCGGGGTGGTGCCCTCGGCCCTCGACTTCTGCTTCGAACTGGCCTGCGCCGGAACCCTGGTGGAGGGCGCGGTGCTGGAGACCGAGGCGGTCCCGGCCCGCGCCAGATGCCTGCCGTGCGAGGTCGAATGGGCCGTCGGCATGCCACCCGACCTGGGCTGCCCGCGCTGCGACGGCGGCCGGGTCGAACTGCTGGCGGGCCGCGAGCTGCAGATCCTCGGCGTCGAGTGGGCCGAACGCCCCGCCGGCGCCGCGGCCGGACAGGAAGGCTGAACCCCCATGTGTCGCACGGTCGAACTCCGGCAGGCGGTCCTCGCCCGCAACGACGACGGCGCCCGTGAACTACGCGCCCGGCTCGCCGCCCAGGGCACCGTCGCCGTGAACCTGCTCTCCAGCCCGGGCAGCGGCAAGACCGCGCTGCTGGAGGCCGAACTCGGCCTTGCCCGCGACCGCGGCATCCCCGTCGCGGCGCTCACCGCGGACCTCGCGACGGAGAACGACGCGACCCGCCTCGCCCGTTCCGGCGCACCGGTCAAGCAGGTGCTCACCGACGGGCTGTGCCACCTGGAGACGGCGATGCTCGCCGCCGAGCTGGACGGCTGGCTCCCGCCGGGTACCCGGCTGCTGTTCGTGGAGAACGTCGGCAACCTGGTCTGCCCGGCCTCGTACGACCTCGGCGAGTCGCTGCGGGTGGTGCTCGCCTCGGTCACCGAGGGGGAGGACAAGCCGCTCAAGTACCCGACGGCCTTCGGTCTGGCCAACCTGGTGCTGGTGACCAAGGCCGACCTGGCGGCGGCGGTGGAGTTCGACGAGGCCGCGTTCCTGGCGAGCGTCGCGCGGGTCAACCCGGGGGTCGAGGTGGTGTTCACCTCGGCCCGCAGCGGTCAGGGGCTGGGCGAACTGCTCGACCGGGCGTGCGCGGTGCTGGACGGCGCGGAGGTCCACCGGCCGGTGATGGCGGGGGCGCCGGGGCACGGACACAGCCACGGTCACGGGCACGGCCACAGCCACGGCCACGGCCACCCGCATGAGCATCTCCAGGACGCGGCGGTGGAACGGTCGTGACGGCCGGTCAGGCACGGCTCGGCCAGGCCCAGGTCGACCAGGACCGGGCCGACCAGGCGCAGGCCGGCCCGCAGCGGCGCAGGGTGGCCGTCCGCGGGGTCGTCCAGGGCGTCGGCTTCCGGCCCTTCGTCCACTCCCTCGCCGCCGAACTCGGCCTCGCCGGCACCGTCACCAACACCGGCCAAGGGGTCCTGGCCGAGGTCGAGGGCCCGGGGGAGGCCGTGGAGGCGTTCTGCCGACGCGTCGCCGGCGACGCACCGCCGCTGGCCCGGGTCGACTCCGTCGACCACACGCCGCTCACCCCCACCGGCGCCCCCGGCTTCGCCATCACCCCGTCCCGGGACGACGGCCCCCGCCTGGCCCTGGTGCCGCCGGACACCGCCACCTGCGCCGACTGCCTCGCCGAACTCGCCGACCCCGGCGACCGCCGCCACCGGCACCCGTTCATCAGCTGCACCAACTGCGGACCGCGCCACACCATCGTCACCGCCCTGCCCTACGACCGGGCCAACACCACCATGGCCGGCTTCCCGATGTGCCCGGACTGCGCCCGCGAGTACACCGATCCCGCCGACCGCCGCTTCCACGCCCAGCCGATCGGCTGCCACGCCTGCGGCCCCCGGCTCGCCCTCGCCGTACCGGGCCGGCCGAGGCTGGAACGCGAGGCCGCCCTCGACCGGGCCCGCGGGCTGCTGCGCGAGGGGGCGATCCTGGCCGTCAAGGGCATCGGCGGGTACCACCTGGCCTGCGACGCGCTGAACGAGGAGGCCGTCAGCCGGCTGCGCAGGCGCAAGCGGCGCGGTGCCAAGCCCTTCGCCCTGATGGCCCGCGACCTCGGGGAGATCGCCGGACTGGTCCGGACCGGGCCGGTCGAGGAGGAACTGCTCACCGGCCCGGCCCGCCCGATCGTGCTGCTCCGCCGCTCGGGCCGGCCGCTGCCCGCCCTGGAGGCCGTGGCGCCGCGCAGCCCCGACCTCGGCGTGATGCTGCCGTACACCCCGCTGCACCACCTGCTGCTCGCGCCGCCCGGCCCCGGGCTGCTGGTGATGACCAGCGCCAACCTCTCCGGCGAGCCCATCGTGACCGACGACCGGGACGCCTTCGCCCGGCTCGCCCCGCTGGTCGACGCCTGGCTGACGCACGACCGGACCATCCACGTCCCGTGCGAGGACTCGGTGGTGCGGGTGGTGGACGGCGAGCAGCTGCCGGTCCGCCGCTCCCGCGGCCACGCGCCGCTGCCGCTGCCGCTCCCCGTGCCCGTCCGGCCGGTGCTCGCCGTCGGCGGGGACCTCAAGAACACCTTCGCCCTGGCCCGTGACGGCTACGCCTGGCTCTCCGGTCACATCGGGGACATGGACGACCTGGCCACGCTGGAGGCCTTCGACCGCGCGGTGGCGCACCTGGAGGCGGTCACCGGGGTCCGCCCCGAGGTACTGGCGGTCGACCGCCACCCCGGCTACCGGTCCGCCCGGCACGCCCGGTACTCCCGCCCCCGGGAGGAGCTGCGGCCGGTCCAGCACCACCACGCGCACATCGCCTCCGTCATGGCCGAGCACGGGCTCGACGGCAGCCGTCCCGTCATCGGGGTGGCCTTCGACGGCACCGGCTACGGCGACGACGGCGCGGTGTGGGGCGGCGAGGTGCTGCTCGCCGACTACGCCGGCTACCGCCGGTACGGGCACCTCGGCTACGTCCCGCTGCCGGGCGGCGACGCCGCGGTGGAGCGGCCCTACCGGATGGCGCTGGCCCACCTGTGGGCGGCCGGCATCCCCTGGGCGGCCGGGATGCCGCCGCTGCGGGCCTGCGCGGACGGCGAACCGCCGCTGCTGGCCCGGCAGTTGGAGCGCTCACTGAACTGTGTGCCGACATCGAGCATGGGCCGGCTGTTCGACGCGGTGTCCTCGCTGGCCGGGATCTGCCAGCGGGCCGAGTACGAGGCGCAGGCGGCCATCGAGCTGGAGGCCGCGGCGCTGACGCACGGTCCGGCCGACGGATACGCCTTCCACCTGCGCAGGGACGGCGAGGAGTTGATCGGCGATCCCGGGCCGCTCCTGGCCGCGGTGATCGCCGACCTCGCCGCCGGCGCGGCGGCTGGCCTGATCGCGGCCCGCTTCCACGACGCGGTGGCCGGGCTGGTCCACGCGCTGTGCCGGGCCGCCCGTGAGGAGTGCGGGTCGGAGACGGTCGCCCTGAGCGGAGGGGTCTTCGCCAACGCGCTGCTCTCCTCGGACTGTTCGGGGCGG
The DNA here is from genome assembly GCF_053603215.1 of Kitasatospora sp. NPDC004240. Classification (NCBI taxonomy): domain Bacteria; kingdom Bacillati; phylum Actinomycetota; class Actinomycetes; order Kitasatosporales; family Streptomycetaceae; genus Kitasatospora; species Kitasatospora sp. NPDC004240. Next base: position 52,712 of record NZ_JBSGFD010000016.1, read on the forward strand.
CTGAGGGCGGACGGCTTCACCGTGCTGCGGCACCGCCGGGTGCCCCCCAACGACGGCGGACTGGCGCTCGGCCAGCTGATGGTGGCCGCCCGGGCCGGCGGCCCGGGCGCCGGTTGAGAGGAGAGAGCGCATGTGCCTGGCGGTGCCCGGCAGGGTGATGGAGATCGCGGAGCGGGACGGCACACGGATGGCGGTCGTCGACTTCGGCGGAGTCGTCAAGGACGTGTGCCTGGAGTACCTCCCCGACCTGGAGGTGGGGGAGTACGCCATCGTGCACGTCGGGTTCGCGTTGCAGCGCCTGGACGAGGAGTCGGCCCGGCGGACCCTGGAGCTCTTCGCCGAACTCGGCCTGCTTCAGGAGGAGTTCGGAGACCCATGGGAGGCGGCGGCCGGCCAGGCCGGGACGGAGGAGCGGAGTTGAGGTACCTGGAGGAGTTCCAGAACCCGGAGCTCGCGGGCGGACTGCTCGCCGACATCCGGGCGGCGGTGACCAGACCGTGGGCCCTGATGGAGGTGTGCGGCGGGCAGACGCACACCATCATCCGGCACGGGATCGACCAACTGCTGCCGGAAGGCGTGGAGTTGATCCACGGGCCGGGCTGCCCGGTGTGCGTCACCCCGCTGGAGGTGATCGACCGGGCGCTGGCGATCGCCGCCCGGCCCGGGGTGATCTTCTGCTCCTTCGGCGACATGCTGCGGGTGCCGGGCACCGACCGCGACCTGTTCCGGGTGCGCGGGGAGGGCGGCGACGTCCGGGTGGTCTACTCGCCGCTGGACGCGCTGCGGATCGCCCGGGAGAACCCCGACCGCGAGGTGGTCTTCTTCGGCATCGGCTTCGAGACCACCGCCCCGCCCAATGCCATGGCCGTCCACCAGGCCCGCAGACAGGGCGTGCGCAACTTCAGCATGCTGGTCTCGCACGTGCGGGTGCCCCCCGCCATCGAGGCCATCATGAACTCGCCCGACTGCCGGGTGCAGGGCTTCCTCGCCGCCGGCCACGTGTGCAGCGTCATGGGCACCGACGAGTACCCGGCGCTGGCCGAACGCCATCGGGTGCCGATCGTCGTCACCGGCTTCGAACCGCTCGACATCCTGGAGGGGATCCGGCGCACCGTACGGCAGTTGGAGCGCGGCGAGCACACCGTCGACAACGCGTACCCGCGAGCGGTGCGCCCCGAGGGCAACCCGGCGGCGCGGGCCATGCTGGAGGACGTCTTCGAGGTCACCGACCGGGCCTGGCGCGGGATCGGCGTCATCCCGATGAGCGGCTGGCGGCTCTCCCCGCGCTACCGCGACCACGACGCCGAGTACCGCTTCGACGTCGCCGGGATCACCACCCGCGAGCCCGCCGCGTGCCGCAGCGGCGAGGTCCTGCAAGGTCTGCTCAAGCCGAACCAGTGCGAGGCCTTCGGCACCGTCTGCACCCCGCGCACCCCGCTCGGCGCCACCATGGTGTCCAGCGAGGGGGCCTGCGCCGCGTACTACCTCTACCGGCGGCTCGGCACGCCGGCCGTGACCCGGGAGGCGAGCCCCGTTGGCTGACACCGAGACCCTGGCCGAGCCGGCCGCCGGGCCCGACCTCTCCGGGTGGAGCTGTCCGCTGCCGCTGCGCGACCACCCCCGGGTGGTGATGGGGCACGGGGGCGGCGGGGCGATGTCCGCCGAGCTCGTGACCGACCTCTTCGCCCCCGCCTACGGCGGCCGCACGCTCGCCGGACTCGCGGACTCCGCGGTCCTCGAACTCGGCGGCGCCAGACTGGCGTTCTCCACCGACTCCTACGTCGTCCGGCCGCTGTTCTTCCCCGGCGGCAGCATCGGCGACCTCGCCGTCAACGGGACGGTCAACGACCTCGCGATGAGCGGGGCCCGGCCCGCCTACCTCTCCTGCGGCTTCATCCTGGAGGAGGGCGTGGAGATGGCCGTGGTGGACCGGGTCGCCCGGGCCCTCGGCGCCGCCGCGCGGGCCGCCGGGGTGGAGGTCGTCACCGGCGACACCAAGGTGGTCGAGGCCGGCCACGGCGACGGCGTCTACCTGAACACCGCCGGCATCGGGCTCGTCCCGGCGGGCGTGGACATCAGGCCGCAGCGCGCCGTCCCCGGCGACGTGGTGATCGTCAGCGGGGAGATCGGGCTGCACGGCGTCGCCATCATGAGCGTCCGCGAGGGCCTGGAGTTCGGCGTGGAGATCGAGAGCGACTGCGCCGCGCTCGGCGGTCTGGTCGAGACGATGCTCGCCGTCACCCCCGACCTGCACGTGCTGCGTGACCCCACCCGCGGCGGCCTCGCCGCGGCGCTCAACGAGATCGCGGCCGCCGCCGGCGTGGGTGTGGTGGTGAACGAGCGCGCCGTCCCCGTCCCGCCGCAGGTGGCCAACGCCTGCGCCGTCCTGGGCCTCGACCCGCTGTACGTCGCCAACGAGGGCAAGCTGGTCGCCTTCGTCCCCCGCGCCGAGGCCGACGCCGTCCTCGCCGCGATGCGCTCCCACCCGCTGGGCGCCGGCGCGGCGGTCATCGGCGAGTGCGTCCCCGAGCACCCCGGCATGGTGGTCGCCCGTACGGCCTTCGGCGGCACCCGGGTGATGGACCTGCCGATGGGCGAACAGCTGCCCCGGATCTGCTGACCGGCCTCCCCGGCCCCCGACGGCGGCCCCGGCGCGTGTGCGACACCACGCGCCGGGGCCGCGCCCATGACGGGCGGCCGGGGTCCGTCAGCCGTTGGCGAGGGCCTGGAGACGGTCGTAGGCGCCGTTGAAGAGGTTCTGGTCGCCCGGGAAGGTGCCGGAGTCGGCGTACTGCCAGAAGGTCTGGTAGCTCCAGCCGTTGGGGAGGGTGCCGACGGTGGAGGAGTAACGGGCGATCCAGAGCGGGTTGGTGGCACCGAAGCCGCCGTGGTTGCCCGTGCAGGTGGCCCACCAGTTGGTGGTGGTGTAGATGGTCGGGTAGCGGCCGGTGCGGGAGCGGACGGTGTCGCTGAAGGAGCGGATCCAGCTGACCATGGCGCTCTGGCTGAGGCCGTAGCAGGTGGCGCCGTACGGGTTGTACTCGATGTCGAGGGCGGGCGGGAGGGTCCTGCCGTCCCGTGACCAGCCACCGCCGTGATCCACGAACCAGGTGGCCTGGGCGTAGCCGGAGGAGCGGTCCGGCAGTGCGAAGTGGTAGGCGCCGCGGATCAGGCCGACGTTGTAGGAGCCGTTGTACTGCTGGGCGAAGTACGGGTTGCGGTAGGTCGTGCCCTCGGTCGCCTTGACGTAGGCGAAGCGGGCGCCCTTGGCCTTCACGGAGGCCCAGTCGACGTTGCCCTGGTAGCTGGCGACGTCCAGCCCGGGGGTCTGGGTGACGGTGAGGGAGGGGGCGGGGACGCCGGATCTGCCCTCGTGCGCGGCGACGGTCGAGCCGGCGAAGTCGCGCTCGGGGTGCAGGGGCGGCAGGTGCCGGCCGGCCTCGGCCGGGTCGGCGGGGGCAGTGGCGGGGGAGGGGGTCCCGGGGTCGGCCGCGTGGGCCGGTGTGCAGACGCCGGCGGTCAGGGCGGCCGCGGCGGTGAGGACGGCGAGGGCGGGGATCCGGCGGGCTTTCCGGGCTTCGGCACGGCGGACGGTGCCGATGGTGCCGATGGTGCTGGCGATGCCGGTGGGGCTGGCGGAGCGGGAAGTGCTGGACATGAACACTCCTCTGGTCCGGTTCTGACGTTCCGTGGGTCACGGTGGAGCCGGAACGCCGGTGAGGGTTCCGGCGGGGCAGGCTAGCCATGTACCCGCCAGTAGGCCCGGCTATCCGCGGCCCGGGCCACCATCACGTCCGGGCGGCCGCCCGGACACGGCGTCAGGCGGTCGCCACCGTGGTCGTGACGCGGACGAGGCAGGGCCGGCGGGGCGTGGAGCCGAAGCCGAAGCGCACCGGCGCGACCGGTGCGAGAGGTCCGAGCTCCCGGCCGTCGAGGACCGCGCGCGCCGTGGTGAGCACGCGGAGGTCGCGGACGCCGTACCACTCGCGCCGCCCCCGGCCGGCCGTCCCCCGGGTCCGTACGCCCAGGAGGAGGCGGGCGGGTGGATCCGTCACCGCGGTCCACGCCGGCCGGGCGGCGAGCGGCCCGGGGACCGCCCGGAGCAGCAGCCCCAGCGCGCCCCGGTGCCCGACGGTGAAGCGCAGGTCGAGCGGACCGGCCGCGACCGTCCACGACCGCTCCGCCCGGTCCACGCGGACCGGCGCGATCCGTACCCGGTCGAAGGTGTACGTGTCGGCGATGAACTCCGCGGTCCGGTCGGTGGGGGCCAGCAGGAGGCGTTCCCCGTCGGGGCGCTCGATCATGACGTCGGTGAACGGGCCGAACGGCGAGGCCGCCCAGTGACCCACGACGACGCGGGTGCCGGAGGCCGTGCCGATGCCGGCGATCCAGCCGTCGAAACGCAGCCGGGAGGTGCGCGACGGGGCTCGGGGCGACGGGGTCACCGCTCCTCCTCGGACGGGGAATACGCCGTTCCCACCTCTACCGCCTCCCGTCCCCGACGGCCATGCGGAGGCCGCCGCCCGTCCTCCGGACGGCGGCCGTTCCACGGGGTACCGCGGGGTCGGCCGCGGTTCGCGCGAGGGTCAGGAGAGCTGGCCGTCGTAGTCCGGCAGCTTGAAGGTCTTCTCCGCGTGACCGCCCACCAGGTCGGTGGTGTTGTTGCCGATGTTGGCGATGATCGTGTAGCCGTCGCGCTCGATCTCCTGCCGCTTGGCGGTCTTGAAGGTCGAGGGCTCCTGGAAGAGGTCCCACACCGTCCGCCCGTACAGGCCGTCGACGGGGTAGCCGACCTTGGTCAGGTTGTAGCGGGTGAAGCAGTCGATGAAGTCGGGGCGGGCCGTGACGAAGAAGACCTTCACCCCGCGGGCGTTGGCGGTCCGCGCCACGTTCAGCACGGCGGTCATCGCCGGGGTGGGGTAGGAGGGCGTGTAGTCGGTCTCCAGTGAGGTGTTGTCGATGTCGAGGACGATCGCCGGCCGGTAGCCCACCGGCGTCTGCGGCACTCTGGCCTTCACATGGGCGTTGGCGGAGTCGGCGACGACCTGCACGTCCTTCAGCCAGGTCTCGTACGGCACGCTCGGTCGTCCCAGCCCCTGCAGTGCGCTCGGTGCGCTCGGCGTGCTCGGTGCGGGCTGCGCGGCGGGCGCGATGGGCGCCGGGGGCGCGGTCGGGGCCGCGACGGCCGGCTGGGCGGCGACGGCCGCGAGCGCCGCGCCCGCGAGGGACACCGTCACGAGGCTGCGGATCGAGGGCTTTCCTGCCATGAGCATGCTCCTGATGTAGGCGATGGGAGCAGGATGGGCCATCCCGGTTACCGATGGGTAGACATCGGGCGAAGATCGTTTCCGAGCGGGCGGGGGCGCGCGCCGCCACCGTGGCGGCCGCCGGTCACCGGTCCGGGATGGCCTGTTGGGCCCAGATGACCTTGCCGGTGTCGGTGTAGCGGGTGCCCCAGCGTTCGGAGAGCTGGGCCACCAGGAAGAGGCCGCGTCCGCCCTCGTCCGTGGCGGCGGCGTAGCGCAGGTGCGGGGAGGTGCTGGCGGAGTCGGCGACCTCGCAGATCAGGCCGCGGTCGCGGAGCAGCCGGACGTGGACGGGGCCGCCGGCGTACCGGACGGCGTTGGTGACCAGTTCGCTGAGGATCAGTTCGGTGCTGAAGGCGAGCTCGTCCAGGCCCCAGGCGTGCAGCTGCCGGGCGGCCTCGGCGCGGACACCGGCGACGGCGGCCGGGTCGGAGGGCACGTCCCACCCCGCCATCCACTCGGGGGCGAGGGCGTGGGTGCGGGCGACGAGGAGGGCCACGTCGTCCTCGTGGCGGTCGGGCAGCAGGGCGTCCAGGACGGCCCGGCAGGCCTCGTCGGGGGTGCGGCCGGGCCGGGCGAGGGCCTCGCGCACCAGGTCGAGTCCGATGTCGATGTCGCGGGTGCGGGCCTCCACGAGACCGTCGGTGAACAGCACCAGCAGGCTGCCCTCCGGCAGTTCGAGCTCGGCGGTGGTGAAGGGCATGCCGCGCAGCCCGAGCGGCGGCCCGACCGGGGTGTCGGGGATGTGCACCGTGCCGTCGGGGTGGACCACGACGGCGGGCAGGTGGCCGGCCCGGGCGAGCTGGCAGCGCCGGGTGGTGGGGTCGTAGACGGCGTACAGGCAGGTGGCGCCGATGACCACGTCGGTGCCGCTGGCGGTCTCCTCCTCGTCGATGCGGCTGACCACGTCGTCGAGGTGGGTGAGGAGTTCGTCGGGCGGCAGGTCCAGGGAGGAGAAGTTGTGGACGGCGGTGCGCAGCCGGCCCATGGTGGCGGCGGCGTGCAGGCCGTGGCCGACGACGTCGCCGACGACGAGGGCGACCCGGGCGCCGGAGAGCGGGATGACGTCGAACCAGTCGCCGCCGACGCCGGCGTGGGCGGGCAGGTAGCGGTAGGCGGCGTCGACGGCGTCCTGGTCGGGCAGGCCGCGGGGGAGCAGGCTGTGCTGGAGGGTGACGGCCATGGCCTGGCTGCCGGTGATGGCCGCGCTGAGCTGCTCCTGGGTGGTGTAGCGGCCCTCGAAGACGCCGTTGTTGCGGCCCAGGCGCAGGACGGCGACACGGTCGGCGACCGCCTGCACGTCGTCGAGGTTGTGGCTGACCAGGAGGACGGCGTGGCCCTGGTCGCGCAGCCGGCGGATCAGGTCGAGGGTGTGGCCGGTCTGTTCGAGGCCGAGCGCGGCGGTGGGCTCGTCCAGGACGACGAGGTCGGGCCGGCCGATCAGGGCGCGGGCGATGGCGACGGCCTGGCGCTGGCCGCCGGACAGCGAGGCGACCGGGATCCGGACGCTGGGCAGGCGGACGGAGAGCCGTTCGAGGAGGGCGATGGAACGCTTCTCCATCTCGACCTCGCGGAGCAGCCCGAAGCGGTGCAGCTCGCGGCCCAGGTAGAGGTTGGCCACGGTGTCGAGGGTCTCGCAGAGGGCGAGGTCCTGGTAGACGGTGACGATGCCGAGGCGGTGGGCGTCCACCGGCCGGCGGAGGTCGACGGGGTCGCCCCGCCAGGTGATGGTGCCGCCGTCCGGGGGGTCGACGCCGGCGATGGTCCTGATCAGGGTGGACTTGCCGGCGCCGTTGTCGCCGACCAGGGCGACGATCTCGCCGGGGGCGACGTCCAGGTCGACCCGGCTGAGTGCCTGCAGGGAACCGAAGCGCTTGGAGATGCCGCGCAGCGACAGCAGCGGCACGCGGGCCACCTGACCACCTCCGCTCGTCCCCGTTACCGGCCTTCCCCCGTCTTGTCCGGGTCCGCTGCCCCGAGTCTGCCGGTCGGGCGCGCCCGGGCGGGCCAGCAACACGCTGGAACGGGGTGATGCCCCACGACCGGGCCCCCGGGGCACTCGGGGCCGAGGGCTGTTTTCCGCCATCCATCGGTCGTACAGGAATCAACGTTTCCGGAAGTGGCCGGACGATTCCCCGAGCGCCGGGACGTCCCTTTTCTGTGACCTCCGCCACAGCCCGGTGCGCCGCCGCGGCCGTCGACGGTGATTCCCCTGGCCGGATCAATTCGCGGTGGCCGGAATAGATGTGATCATTCGTCAAATCTCCACAGGTGATGGCACTGTGTGTATGTAGCCGTACCACCCTTCTGCAGCAGGTACACGATGACCGTGTACGCGATGACGAATGGCTGAACCGTGCGCATTACCCGTTCGGGTCGCAATGACGCGACCACACGGCCCCGCCTCGCCGGCGATGAGCTCACCCTCCAGGAGTTCTCCGAGCTCGCCGGTCAGGTCGGCGGCTATCCCTATGTGAAAATCGTGCTCGACCGCGACGAGTCGGTGCTCCATTTCATCCCCAGTGCCGACGGCACCCTCCACGTCCGCTACATCGCGTGCGAGATCCTCGGCATGACGATCGACGAGCTCGCTCTCGGACTCGACGCGTTCAACGACGACGTCTACCGGAATCCCGATCGCCGTTTCTATCTCGGCACCCTCGCCCACCACACCCGGAGCTCCACGGGGCACACGGACGAGGACTTCCTCTCCCTGGAGACGGTCGACGTCGACACCATGTCCCAGGACATGCTGCGGTTCTTCTACCACCGGGTGCGCGAGCACATCGACCCCTCGCTGCCGCTGGTCCTCAAACCGGCCAACCACCGGCAGGAGGACCACGTCGCCCGGATCCCGGAGAGCGAGATACCGCGCGTCCTGTCCCACGAGCTCTACTCCACGGCCTCCTTCGTGCCGCTGACCGCCGGGACCGCCCACGGGCGGCTGAGGGTGTTCCGCTCCGAGGAGGAGTACCGGGCCGACCCCGAGCCGCTGGAAGGGCACGACATCGTGGTGATGCCCCGGGTGCCCGAGGACATCCCCCGGGTGTCCGGCATCATCCACACCGAGCACACCACGCCGCTCTCCCACATCAACGTGATGGCCGCCGGATGGCGGATCCCCAACGCCGTCGGCATCGGAGCCGTCGACCGGATCGAGCGCGACGGCCTGGCCGGGCGGTGGGTGCGCTACGAGGTCGACGCCGACGGCGAGGACCTCCTCCTCGAAGCCGCGCGGCCGGGCACGGACGGGGACGGCGGGGACCGCGGGGACGCCCTGTCGACCCCGCAGGCCCCGCCGGCCGAACGCGTCGCCGTGGACCGGCCCGACCTCGCGCCCACCCCGGTCACCCCGCTCACCGAACTGCGCGCCGGCGACCACACCCGGTTCGGCGTCAAGGCCGCCAACCTCGGCGAACTCACCCACCTGCTGCAGCACGGCTCACCCCGCTGGCTCGGCTTCTACCGCGTGCCCCGCCCGCCCCGGGAGCACCTGCTGCGCTACCTGGCCCGGCAGCTCGACCTTCCGCAGGACGCGGACGAGACCGAGCTCACCGCCGCCGCACAGCGCCTGGTGAAGGAGTACGCCCAGGTCCCGCGCGGGATCGCGCTGCCCTTCTCCCTCCAGCAGCGGTTCCTCGACTCCTCGGCGGAACTCCGGGACGCCCTGGACCGGCTCGACTCCACGCTCCGTGAGGGGGCCTCACCCCGGCCCGCGGCCGGGGACGGCACGCCGGGCGTCGAGGAACTCTGCCGTGAGGCGCAGCGGCTGATCCGCGCCACCCCGCTACCCGACCCGATCCGTACCGAGATCACCCGGGCGGTCGACCGGCACCTGCACGGCGCCCCCATCGTGGTCGTCCGCAGCTCCTCCAACGCCGAGGACCTGCCCGGCTTCTCCGCCGCCGGACTCTACGAGTCGGTGGCGCACGTCGGCGGTACGGACGCGGTCCTCGACGCCGTCCGGGAGGTCTGGGCCTCGCTGCTGTCGCCGCGCGCGGTGCTGCTGCGGAGCCAGGCGGGCATCCCCCTGGACCACTGCCGCATGGCCGTGGTCGTCCAGGAGCAGGTCGACGCCACCGGCGGCGGCGTCCTGGTCACCTGCAACCCGCTCAGCCCGCGGGACTTCCGCGACGTGTACCTCAACATCTCGCCGCACTCCGTGACCGACGTGGTCACCGGCCACGGCGCCCCCCTCCAGTACCTGTGCAACACCATGGAGGGCGGCAGCCGCACCGTCTCGCTGGGCACCGCCACCACCGACCTGGACGCCGGCACCAAGGACCTCCTGGGCCGGCTGGCCCTGATCAGCCGACTGCTGCAGTCGCACTTCTCGCCCGACGAGACGTACGGCGCCCCGGTCGACATCGAGTGGGCGATCGAGGGCGGCCGGGTCAGCCTGCTGCAGCTGCGCCCCTTCCGCACCGCCGGCTGACACCGGCCGGGCACCCGCCGGGCGCGCCACGCGTGCCGTCCGCGCCGAGCACCCACCATGCGTTCCGTACGGGCCGGGCAGGCTGCCGTACGCGCCGGGCAGGCTGTTGCGTGCGCGCTCCCGGTCGGGTGAACTTCCTTCAGGAGAAAGAACGTTGAACCGAATACTGTACGTCTACGTCAAGGGCGGAGCCCCGCTGGAGTACGCCTTCCCGCGCATCGCCGCCTGCGGGGAGCTGCACGTCCTCGCGCTGGCGCCGCTGCCCACGACCGGGGAGGAGGTGTGGCGGCCCAGCTGCGCCGCCATCGAGTCGGTGCCCGACGCGCCGCGCGGCGACGAACTGGTCGAGCTGATCGTGGAGCACGCCAAGGCCATCGGGGCCGACGCGGTGCTGACGCTCTCGGAGTTCGCCGTGCTCGCCGTCGCGCACGCGGCGCGCCGGCTCGGCCTGGCCGGCGCCGGCGCCGGGATCGTCCGCGCCAGGGACAAGCGGCTGATGCGGGAGGCCTGGGCCGCCGCCGGAGTGCCGGTGCCGGGGTTCCGCCGGGTCGACAGCCTCGCGGACCTGGACGCCGCACTGGCGGAGTTCACACCCCCGCTGCTGCTCAAGCCGGCCTGGGGCGCCGGCTCGGTCGCCCAGATCGTGCTGGACTCGCCCGAGGACGCCGCCCCGGCCTGGGCCGGGATCGAACGGGGACTGCGGGCCGGCAGCCGGGTCGGTATGAACGAGCTCTACGCCCCGGACACCGACCGGGACCGCCTGGTCGAGGAGATCGCCGAGGGCTCCACCGAGGGCTGGTACCCCGAGCCCGGCCACGGTGACTACGTGAGCGTGGAGGGCATCGTCGCGGACGGCGTCTACCACCCGCTCGCCATCACCGGGAAGCTCCCGACCGTGCCGTCCTTCGTCGAGGTGGCCAGCACCTCGCCCTCCGTCCTGCCGGTGCCGCTCCAGCGCCGGATCGAGGAGGTCTCGCGGCAGGCCGTGGAGGCGCTCGGGCTGGAGACCTGCGGCACCCACACCGAGCTCAAGCTGATGCGCGACGGCGAGCTCGTGGTCATCGAGACCGCGGCCCGCTTCGGCGGTCTGCTGACCACCCGGCAGGTCCACGAGGTCTTCGGGCTCGACCCGATCGGCATGCTGGTGCGGCAGTTGCTCGGCGAGCGGGTCGACTACCCCGCGACCATGCCCACCGAAGGGGTCCGGGCCGCCGCTTCGCTGGCCGTCGTACCGGCCGACGCGGCCGGGGCGCCCTGGCGGAGCACGCCGCTCTGGAACCCGGAGGCCGTGGACTGGCGGAGCCTGCTGTCACCGGGCAGCACCATCGAGGCCGTACCCGCCTTCACCCTGCCCGCGGGGCGGCCGGTGCCCGCCTTCGATCCCGCCGCGGGGTCGCGCAACTGGCTCGGGGTCTACCTGCTGACCGCCGTCGACGCCGCCACCCTGCACCACGACTGCAACGCCGTGCTGAACGGCCTGGAAGCCGCCCTGCACCGGGCCGCCTCCTGATCCGCCCCTCCCGAATCCCGCCCCTCCCCGACGACCGAGGTTCCTCCATGCGTGTACTGTTCGCCGGCGCACCCGGCTTCGGCCACCTCTTCCCGCTGGTCCCGCTGGCCAGGGCGATGCGCGGGCTCGGCCACGAGGTCGCGGTGACCTCGATGGACGGCGGCGAGCCGGTCGCCGCGTCCGGTCTGCCCTACCTGCCCCTCGCCCCCGGCGTCGACTGGCGTCACGAGATCCGGGAGGCCGGCCGCACCCGGCGGCCCGACCTGATGCGACGGGTGGTCGAGAGCAACTCGGCCGACCGCGAGGCGTTCGTCCCGCTGGCCGCCCTCGTCAACGGCCGGGTGGCCGACGCCATGGTCGAACTCGCCACCCGGTGGCGGCCGGACCTGGTGGTGTACGAGTACCAGTTCCCGGTGGCCCTGCTCGCGGCGGCCCGCCTGGGCGTGCCCGCCGTCCAGCACGACCTGGGATTCGTCCGCACCCCGAAGCTGCGCGCGCTGATGCTCGCCGAGATGGCGGACGCCTTCGCCCGGCACGGGATCGACCGGCTGCCCGAACCGGCCGACACCCTCGACCTCGCGCCGCCGAGCACGGCCGGGGAGCGGTACGGCAGCTCGATGCGGCCCGTCGCCTACAACGGCGAGGGCGGGGTGCCCGAGGACCTCGCCGCACCCGGGCGGCGCCCGCGCGTGGCGGTGACCCTGGGCACCGTACCGCCCAAGACCGACGGCCTGACCAGGATCGAACGGGTGATCGCGGCGGCCGCCGACCTCGACGCGGAGTTCGTGCTGGCGACCGGCGAACTCGACCTCGCCACGCTCGGCACGCTGCCGGACAACGTCCGCCCGTACGGCTGGGTGCCGTGGCGGGCCCTGCTGGACACCTGCGCGGCCGCGATCCACCACGGCGGCAGCAGCAGCGCGCTCGGCGCGCTCGACGCGGGCGTCCCGCAACTCGTCCTGCCCGACGGCTCCGACCGCTTCATCACCGCGCACGCGGTGCGTGACCGCGGGGCCGGGCTCAGCGCCGCGGCCGAGGAGATCGGGCCGGAGCTGCTCCACCGTCTGCTCACCGACGCCGCACTGGCCCGGGCGGCGCGCGAGGTCAGCGCCGAGATCGCGACCATGCCGAGCCCGACGGAGGTCGCGCAGCGACTCACGGCGGTGGCCGGCTGAGGCCTGAGGGCCCGGGCACGCGGGACCGTCCCGTGTGCCCGGGGCCGCCGCTGCGGATCGGCGGGGACCGGGTCAGCCGCCGAACGGGGTCCGCCGGTCGCCGGGGGGCAGGGCGCCGTGGGTGGCCCGGTGCAACGCGCCGTACGCGGCCCAGGCGTCCAGCAGCGGGGGGACCACCGTCCGGCGCCGCCCGGAGCCGGTGCGCAGGACGGCCGACCGCACCTCGGCGGGCGGGGCCGAGGGGAACGCGGACAGCAGCAGGGCGACGGCACCGGCCACGAACGGGGCGGCCGCGCTGGTGCCCGTGAGCGTCATCGGACGGCCGCCGTCGCCGAGGCCGACGACGGCCTCGCCGGGCGCGCCGATGCCGCGGACGCCGATCGATCCCCCCAGGTTGGACAGGTTCATCGGCCGTGCCCGCCGGTCGTACGCGATCACGGGGACGGTCCACGGGTGGCGGGTGAGCACGGACGTGCCGACCGCCCCCTGATTCCCGGCGGCCACGACCGTGATCACGCCGCGGTCGGCCGCGTGGTCGAGCGCCCACTCCAACTCGCGGTGCCCGGCGCTGGAGGGCCGTTCCGGTGCGACGCTCAGGTTCAGGACCCTGGCACCCGCGTCCACGGTCTCCACGATGGCGGTCGCGAGGTCCTCCGGCCACGCGGCCGGGGCGAACCGGCTGTTTCCGCCGGTGGCCGGGCCGAGCCCGAAGATGGGGCGCACCAGGAACGTGCAGTCCGGACAGATACCGGGTGGCTCCGATGTCCGGCGGGCGCTGAGCAGACCGGTGACGAAGGTGCCGTGACGGCAGGAGGGCGGGTCGCCGGTACGGCCGCAGTCGGCCCGGTGCCCCCCGTGCCCGGCCCCCACGCCGCCGGGCAGCAGGCGCAGGCGCCCGCCGGCCAGCCCCGGGTGGTCGAGGGCGATGAGGCCGTCGACCACCCCCACGGCGACCTCCGGCCGGCCGGCGCTGCGCGTCATCAGGGGCGTCAGCCCGACCTGCTCCAGCGGTCCCGTCATCGTCACCTCCCGGTGGGTGTGTCGTCATCGAACGGGACCTGACGATCTAGATGCAGGTCTCCATGCAGCCGTTCATGCACTTCTCGCATTGGTAACCGAATGGGTTGCCGGCGCAGCGATCGCGGCACTCGGCGCCGCACTCCTTGGCGCAGAGGCTCTGCGGGGTGACGGCCGGTCGACGGCCGGCGAGGCCGCCGCCGGACGCCGTCCGGTAGTGCCCGTTCGTCCGGTGGAGCGCCGAATCGGCGGTGAAGCCCGGAACGCTCATCTCTCACACCTCCTCTCGTTCCGCGTCGGACGGGCGCGGGCCAACGGTTGTCGTACGGGGACAGCGAACGGGACTCGGCGGACTAGATGTCGCAGGTCGCCATGCAGTCGTCCAGGCACTCCCGGCAGCCGTGACCCCAGGGGTTGTGGCTGCACTGATGGGCGCACGCGCCCCGGCACTCCTTGGCGCAGAGCCCCTGCGGGGTGACGGCCGGTCGACGGCCGGCGAGGCCGCCGCCGGACGCCGTCCGGTAGTGCCCGTTCGTCCGGTGGACCGCCGAATCGGCGGTGAAGCCCGGGATACTCATCTCTCACACCTCCTCTCGTCCCGCGCCGTGGCGGGCGCGGGTCAACGGTTGTAGTACGGGGACAGCTTGTTCACCAGGAAGGGGAAGGCCTCGGTCACGTCCACCCGGACGAAGTACTTCTCGCACACGTCCGTCCGGCGGTCCGTGTAGCAGAACACGACGTCGATGATCCGGCGGGCACCGCTCAGCCGGGACTCGTGGAAGGTGACCCCGCTCAGCGAGCAGTTGGCGGCGAAGGCCTCCACGGTCTTCTGGTAGATCTTCGGGTAGCGGACGGCGAGGTAGTTGATCGCCCGGTGCTCGTCGGTGTCGCCGGCGTTGTCGGCCAACTGCATGACACGGAACAGCAGTTCGTTGGAGGAGTCCTCGAACTGTCCGCGGTCCATCTTCTTGGGCCTGTGGAGCGCGGCCACCAGCTCGTCGCTGGAGAAGGAGTAGACCTGCTCGAAGGTCACCACCGGGATCGTGAGGCCGTTGCAGAGGGAGGGCGGGGCGAGCGGCCCGCGGTGTCCGATGACCACGTCCAGGTCGGTGGCCTTGGGCTCCGGTCGGACGGCCTCGACGAGCCGGTCGAACTCCACCGGGTCCCTCGGCCGGAGGATGTAGGTCTCCATCCCCTGGACGCACAGCACGTAGCACAACTGCCGTGCGAGGTAGCGGTTCTCCGGCTGTGAGATCACCGCACGGAGGGCCTGTCGGTCCGTCAGGTCGGAACTCTCGTAGCGGGCCACCGCCTGGGCGACCTCCTTCTCGATCGCCAGGCTCGGGTACCGGACGTCGATCTGCCCGAGCACGTACACGTAGTTGGTGGTGGGCTCGGCTCCGCCGCCGTGTTCGCAATCGCAGCCGCAGCCCGCCGCCGTGTCGCAGCCGCAGCCCGCCGCGGCGATGGTGGCGGTACCGGCGGCCGCGGCCGGAGCGAGGTCCGCTCCGAGGCGGTCGGGCTCGGCCGGCGGCCGGTCGTCGGCCGGGGGCTCGGGCCTTACCGGGAACTCATGGTCCGTCGACGGGTCCATGGATGACTCCTCATGCCGTGCGTCCTGTTCTTGCGTGTCGTGCGGACGCGGACGTGTCACACCGGGTGGCCGCGGCCGGGGTCACGATCGGTGACCGTGCCCCCTGGACAGCACCGCCCAGCGGTTGAGCGCGGCCGCTCGCCGTTCGCAGCCGCCGCAGGGCCTCCTGATCCCCATCGTGCTCGTCACGCGCTTGACGGCGTCCCCGAGACCGATGTCCTCGTCCGTGACGAAGCCGGGCACGCGCACCCGATGGGGGTGGCGCTCACCGTCACCGCGACGGGCGTCCTCCCGCTTCTCACTCTCGGTCATCTTTCCTCACCCCTCGGGAGGCGGCGGTCGTGGCCGGCAGCCGTCCGCCCGGGACTCCACGGGAACGGACAGTGACGAACAGCTTGGGAGAACGGGCACTTGGGCACGAGGACCCACTCACCCGCGCTGTCTCCAGACTGCCCCCGTCCGGGCCGGCCTGCACCTCGACGCCCGGCCCGGGCCACCGCGGGCCGCCCGCGGCGGGGCTCGGCGGGCTCGGCGGGACTTCGCGGGGGAGGGGGCGGAGAGGGGCCTCATGGCCACCGCTCCGGGACCTTTGACCCACCGTTCCGTCGGTTGTCCGCTGATAGACAAGGACTGGCCTGCGAATGAGCGGCCAGACGCCTTCGAAGCCTCTACTCTCAGGGGGACCCATGCTTTCCGCCGACTCGGCCGCCGTGATCCGCGCCACCCTGCCCGCCGTCGGGGCGGCGCTGGGCGACATCACGACCCGGTTCTACGCCATGATGTTCGGCGACCACCCGGAGCTGCTGGACGGGATGTTCAACCGGGGCAACCAGGCCAGCGGTGCCCAGCGACAGGCCCTGGCCGGGTCCATCGCCGCGTTCGCCTCCGCCCTCGCGGCCGACCCCGACACCTACCCGCAGGCGGTGCTGGACCGCATCGCCCACAAGCACGTCGCGGTGGGCGTGACCGACGACCAGTACGTGATCGTCCACAAGTACCTGTTCGCGGCCATCGTCGAGGTGCTCGGCGACGCGGTCACCCCCGAGGTCGCCGCCGCCTGGGACGAGGTCTACTGGCTCATGGCCGGCGCCCTCATCGCCCAGGAGGCCCGCCTCTACCAGGACGCCGGGGTCGCGGCGGGGGAGGTCTGGCGGCCGTGGACGGTGGTCGAACGCGTCCAGGAGACCCCGGACACGGTGTCCTTCCTGCTGCGGCCCGCGGACGGCGCCCCGGCGCCGGGGGCCAGGGCGGGCCAGTACGTCAGCGTGCGCGTGCGCATGCCCGACGGCGTTCACCAGCTGCGCCAGTACAGCCTCTCCTCCGCGCCCGGCGACGACCTGCGCCGGATCACGGTCAAGCGCGTCGACGGCCAGGACGCCCCCGACGGCGAGGTGTCCACGCTGCTGCACGACACCGTGCACGACGGCGACGAACTCACCCTCTCCGCCCCGTTCGGCGACGTGGTCCTCGACGGCACGGACGACCCGCTGGTGCTGGTCTCCGCGGGGATCGGCTGCACCCCGATGGTCGGCATGCTGGAGCACCTCGTGGCCTCGGGCTCCACGCGCCCGGTGACGGTCCTCCACGCCGACCGCGCGCCCGGCACCCACGCCCTGCGCACCCGGACGCGCCAGCTCGTCGGCCGACTGCCGGACTCCCGGGCGGAGTTCTGGTACGAGCAGGCCGGATCCGAGGAGCCGGACGCCCACCCGG
Organism: Kitasatospora sp. NPDC004240; assembly: GCF_053603215.1. Lineage (NCBI taxonomy): Bacteria > Bacillati > Actinomycetota > Actinomycetes > Kitasatosporales > Streptomycetaceae > Kitasatospora > Kitasatospora sp. NPDC004240. Next base: position 69,462 of record NZ_JBSGFD010000016.1, read on the forward strand.
GCCTGATGGACCTGACCGGCTCGCACCTGCCCGACCACGCCCGCGTCTACCTGTGCGGGCCCCTGCCCTTCATGCGCGAGGCCCGGGCGCAGCTGCTCCGCGCCGGGATACCCGCCCGCCGCATCCAGTACGAGGTGTTCGGCCCCGACCTGTGGCTGGCGGACGCCACGGCCTGAACGACCGGTCCGGGCGGCGCCCCCACGACGGGGCGCCGCCCGGCCACGCCCGCCCCTCCCGGGGCGCCGTCAGCCGTTGGTGAGGGGCATGGAGCCGGCGCTGCACGAGGCTCCCGGCTCCTGGGTCTGCGGGCCCTGGACGTACGTGGTGAAGAACCGCTCCACCCGCGGGTCGGAGGCGCTGTCCAGGACGAGTTGGGTGCCCCAGGCGCTGAGGGTGATGGTGCCCGGTTGGCCGGGGTGGGGGCTCATGAAGGAGTACGGGGTGGTGCCGACCCGGTCGGCGAGGGCCTTGATATCGGCCGGAGTGGCCTGGGCGTTGTAGGTGACCCAGACGGCGCCGTGTTCCATCGAGTGGACGGCGTTCTCGTCGCGGACGGGCTTGTCGTAGACCTTGCCGGTGCAGTCCAGCCAGACGGGGTTGTGGTCGCCGCCGACGGGCGGGGTCTGCGGGTAGGTCACCGTGCCCGGGACGTGGTTGCGGGAGAGGTGCTCCCAGGTCCGCACCCCGGCTATCGCGCCGCTCCCGGGTGTCGTGGCGCTCCCGGGAATCGGGTCGCCCTCGGGGTTCCGCATCAGGACCACGCCGCCCCCGACGAGCGCGGCCAGCACGACGCCGGCCACCCAGAGGGCGATCAACTTCCCTCTGCGCGCGTGTCGTTGCTCGGCGGCGCGCAGTTCGGCGATCCGGGCCCGGCGGTCGGGCGGGTTCGGGCGGTCGGGCCCGTTCGGCTGCTCGGGGTTGGTGGCGGAGCCCATGGCGGCATCCTTGTCTCCGCCCGGGCGCACGGCCGCCGCGGTCGGGGTCGGCGATCCGCGAGGGCCGTGTCGCCCCCGCGGTCAGCCAGTAAAGAGCCCGGCCGCGGCGGGCGCCAGGGCCGATGGACCCTGGCGCCGGGGCGGCCCCCACGACGGGGCGCCGCCCGGGCCTCGTCGGCTCACCACCGGACGGGACGGACCGCCAGCAGGACGGAGGCCGCTGCCGCCAGCGTGAAACAGCCCAGGACCAGGGCGACGGCACGCATCTTCAACTGGCGGTAGCGCTCCTCGTACTCGCCGCGGATCGTCCGGCACCGCCGCGCGATGTGGGTGACGGTCTGTCGGGATTCGAGGAGCCGCTCCTGCGCGTAGGCCTGCTCGACGACCTCGCGCTGGGCGGTGGTGAGCCACGGCAGCCGGTCGGCGAAGGCGACGGCCGCGCGCTCGGCCCCGAGGACCTCGGCCTGCCAGAGCAGGTAGCCCTCAAGCCGCTGTACTCCGTCGGTCGCTCCGCGGGAGTGCTCGTCCATCGGGGTGGCTCACTCGTCCTCGGTTCCGGCCCGGCGACGCTTCGGGGTGTCGTAGACCGCCGGAGTGGCGCCGGCGAGGTGCTTGGCCGGTTCGCCGTGGTGCTCCAGGTAGTCGCGGGCGGCGATGTTCGGGTGGTGGAGGTCGAAGGCCGGGGATTCGGAGCGGATGCGGGGCAGGGTGGTGAAGTTGTGTCGCGGCGGCGGGCAGGAGGTGGCCCACTCCAGCGAGCGGCCGTAGCCCCAGGGGTCGTCCGCGGCGACCTTCTCGCCGTACTTGGCGGTCTTCCAGACGTTGTAGAGGAACGGCAGGATCGACAGGCCCAGGAGGAAGGAGCCGATGGTGGAGACGGTGTTGAGGGTGGTGAAGCCGTCGGAGGCGAGGTAGTCGGCGTAGCGGCGGGGCATGCCCTCGGCGCCGAGCCAGTGCTGCACCAGGAAGGTGGTGTGGAAGCCGATGAACAGCGTCCAGAAGCACATCCGGCCGAGCCGCTCGTCCAGCATCTTGCCGCTCATCTTGGGCCACCAGAAGTGGAAGCCGGCGAACATCGCGAAGACGACCGTCCCGAAGACCACGTAGTGGAAGTGGGCGACGACGAAGTACGAGTCGGAGACGTGGAAGTCGATCGGCGGGGCCGCGAGCAGCACACCGGTGAGGCCGCCGAAGAGGAAGGTGACCAGGAACCCGACCGACCACAGCATCGGCGTCTCGAAGCTCAGTGAGCCCTTCCACATGGTGCCGACCCAGTTGAAGAACTTCACCCCGGTCGGGACGGCGATCAGGAAGGTCATGAACGAGAAGAACGGCAGCAGCACTTGCCCGGTGACGAACATGTGGTGCGCCCAGACCGTCACCGACAGACCGGCGATCGCGATGGTCGCCGCGATCAGACCCGAGTAACCGAACATCGGCTTGCGCGAGAACACCGGGATGACTTCCGAGATGATGCCGAAGAACGGCAGCGCGATGATGTACACCTCGGGGTGGCCGAAGAACCAGAACAGGTGCTGGTAGAGCAGGGCGCCGCCGTTGGCGGCGTCGAAGACCTGCGAGCCGAACTTGCGGTCCGCCTCCATGACCAGGAAGACGGCGGCGAGCACCGGGAAGACCAGCAGCACCAGCAGCGCCGTCAGCAGCACGTTCCAGCAGAAGATCGACATCCGGAACATCGTCATGCCGGGTGCGCGCATGCAGATGATCGTGGTGATGAAGTTCACCGAGCCGAGGATGGTGCCGAAGCCCGAGAAGGTGAGCCCCACGAACCACATGTCGGCGCCGATGCCGGGCGAGTGCACCCCGTCCGACAGCGGTGGGTACGAGAACCAGCCGAAGTCGGGCGCGCCGTTCGAGGTGAGCAGGCTGCTCGCGACCATGAGCGAGCCGAACAGGTACAGCCAGTAGGCGAACATGTTCAGACGCGGGAAGGCCACGTCGGGCGCGCCGATCTGCAGCGGCATGATCCAGTTCGCGAAGCCGGCGAACAGCGGCGTCGCGAACATCAGCAGCATCGCGCCGCCGTGCACCGTGAACGCCTGGTTGAACTGCTCGTTCGACAGGATCTGGGTGCCCGGCCGGGCCAGCTCGGCACGCATCAACAGCGCGAGCACACCGGCGATCAGGAAGAAGGCGAACGACGTGCCCAGGTACAGGGTGCCGATCGTCTTGTGGTCCGTGGTGGTGAGCCACTTCACCAATGTGCTGCCCGGCGCGCGTTCGCGCTTCCGAGCGAGGGGTGTCCGCGATTCCGTCCCAACGACCATGGGTCAGCACTCTCCGTATCCCGACTGAATCAGGGGACATCCTGGCGTGCGTGAGCGGACACGCCCGGTGAGGAGCTGCGAGTCGATGGAATTTCACCCGTGCGGGCCAACCGGCACCCGGCGCGCCCCCGCGGCCGGGCCGACGGCTACCGGCCGGTGCCGTCCGGGGTCCGGGCGGGCGGGGGGACGCGCAGCACCGGGAGGGCGCAGAGCGCGGCCGCCGTAGCGGCGACGACGACGGCCACGGCGAGGAGCGTCCAGGCGGACGGGGCGCGGGCGATCCCCGCGCCGATGCCGCTCAGCTCGCCCTGCCGGTCGAGGAGCCGGCGGACGAGCGGGACGCCGATGGCCGAGCCGACGGCGACCGTGATCAGGGCGATGACCGTTCCCCGGACGGCCAGCACGACGGCGCACTGGCCGGGGGTGAGGCCGATCGCCCTGAGCAGCCCGAGGTCCCGGCGGCGTTCGTGGAAGCCCGCCGCGGCGGTGGTGAGCAGGTCGACCAGGCAGATGAGGGCGAGCACGAGCAGGAGGCCGACCACGCTGGCCCGCAGGGCGGCCGGCCTGGTGACCGGACCGCTCGGGAGACGGATCTCCAGCTGCCCGGCGAGGCCGGCGCGGGCGGGGAGGTCGCGCTGGACCGCGGCCGGGTCGTGGCCGGGGCGCAGGGCGAGCTGCCAGAAGTCGGGGTGGGTGGGGTCGCCGGGCCGGTCGAGGGTGTCGAAGCCGGTGGACAGGACGCGGCCGCCGTGCTCCGGTTCGAGATCGCGTCCGACGATGTGCAGGATGCGCGGGGTGCCGCCGGTGGTGACCCGCACCCACTGGCCGACCCGGGCGCCGAGCAGGTCGAGGGCGCCCTGGCCGGCGACCGCCTCGTCGGTCGCGCGGATCGCCCGGCCCTCGACGACGGTGTGCGGGTACGGGGCCTCGGTGGTGCCGACGGCCCGCAGGGTGAGCGTGGCGGACTGGCCGGGCGCCAGGGCCTGCATCTCCGTGCCCGGGTAGACACCCCGGACGGCGGTGTCGGCGGCCAGGGCCCCGGCGAGCCGCCCGTCGTCGGGCGTCTGCCCGGGGACGGTCCGGCGGGCGGTGACGGACGGGACGGTGGCGCCGCCGTCCGGGGTGGTGACGGCGTCGAGGGTCGCCCAGGTGCTCAGGGCCAGGGTGGCGGCGACGACCGGGACGGTGAGCCGGACGGCGCTCACGACCAGGTCCGAGCGGCGGCGCAGGACGCTGCCGAAGCCGAGCACGAGGGCCGGTGGCAGGCGGCGGAGCGGGCCGAGCCGTACGGGCCGGGCCGTCATGGCGGGCGGCCGGGTGCCGTCCGTCGGGGACGCGCCGCCTGCGTGCCGGAGCACCAGGTGGACGG
>NZ_JBSGFD010000017.1:0-73982 GCF_053603215.1 Kitasatospora sp. NPDC004240
CCGGCCGTGGTCGGCGGCGGGCTCGGCCGACGCGCCGGACGGGCCGGGCCCGGCGGGTTCCGCGGGCGACCCGGTGGGGGTGGTGGGGGAGCCGGGCCCGGCGGACGGGTTCGGCGTGGGACGGGCGGTCGCGGCAAGATCCACGGGCATCCCCTCGGGCGGGCGCGACGGTGGCGGACCCGCGCTGTTCGGAGGCAGGACGCCCACCAGTGTGCGGCACGCCACACTCCGTGGCCGAGACTCGTGCGCGGACTTTCTGGGACGAACCCCGACCGCGCCCCCGCCGAACTCCCCTGCGGCGCACCGCCGTCAGAGCGCGGCGGCGCCCCGGCTGCGCAGCTGCTGCCCGTACTGCTGGAGCTGCCACAGCTCGGTCTGCACCGCGTGCAGCTCCTCGGGGGCGGCCCGGTTGCCCAGGCGCTGGAGGTGCCCGCGGACCTCGGCGACCCGGCGGTCCACGGCGAGCAGCCGCAGCTTGACCAGGAACTCGCCGGCGTAGATCGCGTCCGCCTTGCGCCGGGAGCGCACCGGCTCCACGGTGAGCTCGGTGACCAGCGAGCGCACCTGGTCGTCCGGGCAGACCTCGCGCACCACGGAGGTGAAGTCGGCCAGCGTCGTCCCGTACGCGGCCCCGCCGGCCTGGCCGATGGCGCGGCGCACGGCGGTGTACGGCGGGGTGGGGAACTCGTCCTCGGCGTAGTTGTCGAAGGCCGGGCTCACCAGGTCCGGGTGCTGGAGGGCGAGCTTCAGCAGCTCGCGTTCGACGAACTGGGCCGGGTCGCGCGGGTCGAGCCGGTACGCCGGGCGGGCCTGCGGCAGGGGGCGCGCGGGCTCGGGGCCGCGCCGGCGGTCGCCGGCGGCGCGCGGGTTCTGCTGGCGCTCGCGCTCCCAGCGGGCCAGCTGGAACACCCGGCGGACGACGAACTGCTCGTCGAGGATGCCGAGCATGCCGGCGAGGCGGACGGCGTACTCGTGCTGGATCGAGCGGTCCTTGATCCGGGCGACGATCGGCGCGGCCTCCTCCAGCGCGGCCGAACGGCCCTCCGGGATCTCCACCCGGTGCCGGGCCACCACCGAGGTCAGGGCGAACTCGAACAGCGGGACCGGGTTGTCGATCAGCTCGCGGACCGCGTCGTCGCCCTTGGCCAGGCGCAGGTCGCAGGGGTCCATGCCGCCGGGGCTGACCGCGATGGAGGTCTTGGCGGCGAACTTCTGGTCGTCCTCGAAGGCCCGCAGGGCGGCCTTCTGGCCGGCCGCGTCGCCGTCGAAGGTGAAGACGGTCTCGCCCCGGTAGGAGGAGGTGTCCATCAGCAGCCGACGGATGATCTTGATGTGGTCCTCGGCGAAGGCCGTGCCGCAGGTGGCCACCGCCGAGGTGACGCCCGCCAGGTGGCAGGCCATGACGTCGGTGTAGCCCTCGACCACCACCGCCCGGCCCGACTTGGCGATCTCCTTCTTCGCCAGGTCGATGCCGTACAGCACGTGGGACTTCTTGTAGATCGGCGTCTCGGGGGTGTTGAGGTACTTCGGGCCGTTGTCGTCCTCGCGCAGCCGGCGCGCGCCGAAGCCGACCACCTCGCCGGCGATGTCCCGGATCGGCCAGACCAGACGGCCCCGGAAGCGGTCGATCAGGCCGCCGCGCTGGCCCTGCGAGGCCAGGCCGCCGAGCAGGATCTCCTTGTCGCTGAAGCCCTTGCCGCGCAGGTAGCGGACCAGGTGCTCCCAGCCGGCCGGCGCGTAGCCCACGCCGAAGGTCTGCGCGGCCTGCTCGTCGAAGCCGCGCTCGGCCAGGAAGCGGCGGCCGATCTCCGCCTCCGGCGAGTTCAGCTGCTCCTGGTAGTAGGCGGCGGCCACCTTGTGCGCCTCGACCAGCCGGGTCCGCTCGCCCTGCTGGTGGCGCGGGCTGTAGCCGCCCTCCTCGTAGCGCAGGGTGATGTTGGCCTGCGCGGCCATCCGCTCGACGGCCTCGGCGAAGGTGAAGTGCTCGATCTTCATCAGGAAGGCGATGGTGTCGCCGTTCTCCTGACAGCCGAAGCAGTGGAAGACGCCCTTGGCGGGGTTGACGTAGAAGGAGGCGGACTTCTCGTCGTGGAAGGGGCAGACCCCCTTGTACTCGCCGCCGCCACCGTTGGTCAGCTGTACGTAGTCGCCGACCACCACGTCGATGGGCAGTGCGCTCCGCACCGCCTGCACGTCCTCGTCCCTGATCCGCCCGGCCACCCCGGAAGTCTACTGGGACGGCGGGGATCCACCGGGCGTGCTCACGTCCAGGCCGCGCCGACCAGCTTGGCGTGCAGGGCGAGGGCGGAGGCGTCGGTGAGGGTGGCGATCTGGTCGATCACCGCGCGCAGCGCCGCCCGGTCGTCCTCCGCCTCGCGGTACAGCGCGGCGAAGACCGGGTCGAGGCCCTCCGGGGCGCGCCGGTTCAGCACGTACGCCAGCTCGGCGATCACGATCCGCTGGCGGGCGCGCAGCTGGGCCTGCTCGTCGCGCTGCATCACGTACCGGACGGCGACCGCCTTGAGCACCGCGCACTCCAGCCGCACCTCGCGCGGGACGACCAGCTCGGCGGCGTAGCGGGTGAGCCGGCCGGGGCCGTAGCGGGCCCGGGTGGCCTGCTCGGCGGCCAGGCAGAAGCGGCCGATCAGCTGGCTGGTGAGGTCCTTGAGGCCGGCGCGGGCCCGGGCGGAGCCGTCGTACGAGCGGGGCCACCACTCCTGGGCGAGCAGGCGGTCGAGGGCGGCGGCCAGCTCCTCGGGCTCGGCGTCGGGGGCGTAGCGCTCGGCGACCTTGAAGAGTTCGGCGCGCTCGCTCGGGGCGCGCAGCGCCTCGGGGTCGATGTGGCCGGCCTGGAGGGCGTCCTCGACGTCGTGGGTGGAGTAGGCGACGTCGTCGGACCAGTCCATCACGGTGGCCTCGAAGCACTTGCGCCCGGCGGGGGCGCCGGCCCGCAGCCAGCGGAAGACCGGCAGGTCGTCGGCGTAGACGCCGTACTTGGGCGAGTCCGGGTCGGTGGGGTGGGCGCCACGGCTCCACGGGTACTTGGTGGCGGCGTCCAGGGCGGCCCGGGAGAGGTTGAGGCCGACGCTGCGGCCGGGCCAGGGGGCGAGCCGGGCGGGCTCCTCGTCGAGCGGGGCGAAGCGCTTGGGCTCCAGGCGGGTCAGGATGCGCAGCGACTGGGCGTTGCCCTCGAAGCCGCCGCAGGCCTCGGCGGCCTGGTCGAGCGCCTCCTCGCCGGTGTGGCCGAACGGCGGGTGGCCGATGTCGTGGGCCAGGCAGCCGGTCTCGACGAGGTCGGGGTCGCAGCCGAGGGCGGCGCCGAGCTCGCGGCCGACCTGGGCGCACTCCAGGGAGTGGGTGAGCCGGGTGCGCGGGAAGTCACTGCGCATCGGGGCGACGACCTGGGTGGTGCCGGCCAGCCGGCGCAGCGCGGCGGAGTGCAGCACCCGGGCGCGGTCGCGCTGGAACGCCGTGCGGCCCGGACGCTTGTCCGGCTCGGGCACCCAGCGGGCCTCGGCCGCGTGGTCGTACGGGAGCGGGGCGGCGGGGCGGTGCGCGGTGTCGTCCATATGCCCCTCACGGTACGCCGCGCCTCGGACACCGGGGATGTGCCGCGCGCGAAGGGGCGCGTACGGGAGCGTGAACCCTCGGCCGCGCGCCGGGTCGGGGCGTGCGGGCCGCGGCGGACAGGTCCGGCACCCGTACCGGGGCGCGGTCAGGCGGCGGTGCGCAGGCGGGCGTGGTCGTAGCGGGTGAGGACCAGGCGGGCGAGCAGCGGGTGGTCGCCGAGCGGGGCGGCGTGGAGGTGCCCGCCGGCGGCGGTGGCGAGGCGGGCGAAGTCGCCGGGGGCGGTGAAGTACCCGGCCACGGCGACCCGGCGGTGACCGGCCGCGGTGAGGCGGGTGACGGCCTCGGCGACCGAGGGGCCGCCGGCGGCGACGTAGCCGGGCAGCACCGGCCGGCCGAGGCGGGCGGCGAGCAGCCGGGCCTGGGCCTCGGTGTCGGTGGCGGCGGCGGGGTCGCGGGAGCCCGCCGCGGCCAGCACCACGGCGTCCGCGGCGGGGCCGGCCTCGGCCAGGCGCAGGGCGAGGAGTTCGGTGAGCAGCGGGTCGGGGCCGAGCGGCGCGGTGATCGTGCCGGCCACCTGCGGGGCGGCGGCGAGCTCGCGGGGCAGGTCGACGCGGACGTGGTACCCGCGGCTCAGCAGCAGCGGGACCAGCACGGCCGGACCGCTCAGGGCGGCGAGCACGTCCGGCAGCAGCGGGTCGTTGAGGCCCAGGTGGGCCAGGCGGACGTCGAGTTCGGGACGGGCGGCGGCGATCCGGGCGCGCAGCCGGTCCACGGTGGCGAGCGCCGCCGGGTCGCGGGAGCCGTGGGCGACCAGGACCAGCGCCGGGCGGCGGGCGGAGTGCAGGACGCGCGGGGCGCTGAGGAGACTCGTCGGCGGGGTCATGCCGTCCAAGGGTGGCCGACGGGTGTTTCCCGGTCGTTGCCCGCCGGTAAGCATCGGTTTCCCGGCTCTCACCCGGGGGCGCGCCGGTTGTGAGGCCCGTGTGCGGTGCGCGTAACGCGCGGGTCGTGGCGGTGAAACAGCGAGGCGCCAGGGTGTCCGCATGGACGACACCACCGACACGCACTGCCCGTACTGCGCGCTGCAGTGCGGCATGGGCCTGCGCCGCGTCGAGGGGCCCGTGCCCGTCTCGGTGGTGGAGCGGCCCGGGTTCCCGGTCAACCGGGGGGCGCTGTGCGGCAAGGGCGCCAACGCGGCCGCCGTGCTGGCGCCCGGGGCCCGGCTGAGCACCCCGCTGATCCGCCGCGGCGGCGAGCTGCGCCCGGCCGGGTGGGACGAGGCGCTGGACCTGATCGCCGAGCGGCTCACCGCCACCGCCGCCGCGCACGGGCGGGACGCGGTCGGGGTGTTCGGCGGCGGCGGGCTGACCAACGAGAAGGCGTACCTGCTGGGCAAGTTCGCCCGGGTGGTGCTGCGCACCTCGACGATCGACTACAACGGCCGGTTCTGCATGTCCTCGGCCGCGGCCGGCGGCATCCGGGCGTTCGGGCTGGACCGCGGGCTGCCGTTCCCGGCCGAGGACATCCCGCGCACCGGCTGCGTGATCCTGGTCGGCGCCAACCCGGCCGAGACGATGCCGCCCTTCGTCCGCTACCTGCGCGAACTGCGGGACAACGGCGGCACGTTGATCGTCGTCGACCCGCGCCGCACCCGGACCGCCGAGCTCGCCGACCTGCACCTCGCGCCGCGTCCGGGCACCGATCTGGCGCTGGCGCTCGGCCTGCTGCACCTGGTGATCGCCGACGGCCGTACGGACGAGGACTTCATCGCCCGGCGGACCACCGGATGGGCGCAGACCCGCGCCGCCGCGATGGCGCACTGGCCGGAGCACGTGGAGTCCGTCACCGGCGTGCCGCTGCCCCAACTGCGGGAGGCGGCCGCGCTGTTCGGCGGCGCCGAGCGGGCGATGGTGCTCACCGCGCGCGGCCCGGAGCAGCAGGCCAAGGGCACCGACACGGTCAGCGCCTGGATCAACCTGTGCCTGGCCACCGGCAACGCGGGCCGCCCGTACGCGGGTTACGGCTGCCTCACCGGGCAGGGCAACGGGCAGGGCGGCCGGGAGCACGGCCAGAAGGCCGACCAGCTGCCCGGCTACCGGAAGCTGGACGACCCGGCCGCCCGGGCGCACGTCGCGGCGGTGTGGGGGGTCGACCCCGACACCCTGCCCGGGCCCGGGCGCAGCGCCTACGAGCTGCTGGATTCGCTGGGCCGGGACGTCCGGACGCTGCTGCTGACGGGCTCCAACCCGGTGGTGTCGGCGCCGCGTTCGGCGCACGTCACCGAGCGGCTGCGGTCGCTGGACTTCCTGGCGGTGAGCGACGTGGTGCTCTCCGAGACCGCCGCGCTCGCCGACGTCGTCCTGCCGGTGACCCAGTGGGCGGAGGAGAGCGGCACCACGACCAACCTGGAGGGCCGGGTGATCCTGCGCCGCCGGGCGGTGGACCCGCCGGCCGGGGTGCGCAGCGACCTGGAGGTGCTGCACGCGCTGGCCGGGCGGCTCGGTCACGGCGAGGGGTTCCCGACCGACCCGGAGAAGGCCTTCGACGAGCTGCGGCGGGCCTCGGCCGGCGGCCCGGCCGACTACGCGGGGATCAGCTACCGGCGGATCGCCGAGGAGGACGGGGTGTTCTGGCCGTGCCCGGCCGAGGACCACCCGGGCACGCCCCGGCTGTTCCTGGAGCGGTTCGCCACGCCGGACGGGCGGGCCCGCTTCACGCCCGTCCAGCACCGGCCGCCGGCCGAGGAGCCGGACGCCGAGTACCCGGTGCGGCTGACCACCGGCCGGGTGCTGGCCCAGTACCAGTCCGGTGCCCAGACCCGCCGGGTGGCGGCCCTGAACGACGCCGCCCCGGGCCCGTACGTCGAGCTGCACCCGCTGCTCGCCGACCGGCTCGGGGTGCGCGACGGCGAGGACGTCGCGGTGGTGAGCCGGCGCGGGCGGACCGTCACCCCCGCCCGGCTCACCACCGCGATCCGCCCGGACACCGTCTTCATGCCGTTCCACTGGCCCGGCGCGGGCAACGCCAACCTGCACACCAATCCGGCGCTCGACCCGGTCTCCCGGATGCCCGAGTTCAAGGCCTGCGCGGTCCGGATCGAACGGGTCTGACCGCCGGGCACCACCCCCGAGCGGAGCGCCGCCCCCCTCCTCCCGGGGCGGCGCTCCCGTCGTGCGCCCGTGCGGGCCCCGTCGCGCGCCCCTGTTACCGGGGGGCGCCGGGAGGCTCACAATCGTCGCCCGGGGGCGCTGAGGCGGAAGTTCCGGGGCCGAAACCGACCGGGAGTTGGTGGGTAACAGGGGTCCGCAAGGGTTACCGCATGACAGCAACCGAGAGCCGCGTGGTGATCGTCGGCGGAGGCACGGCCGGACACCGGCTGGCCCGGCAGCTCACGCTGCAGGGGCGGCGGGAGGTGGTCCTGGTCGGCGAGGAGCCCGGGACGCCGTACAACCGGGTGCTGCTCGCCGAGGTGCTCGCCGGGCGGTACTCGCCCGAGGTCGCCGCGCTGGCGGAGCTGCCGTCGCAGGTGGTCCGCCGCCAGGGCCTGGTGACCCGGATCGACCGGGAGCGGCGCCTGGCGCACCTCGCGGACGGCTCGGAGCTGGCGTACGGCGACCTGGTGCTCGCCACCGGGGGCAACCCGGTGCTGCCGCCGCTGCGCGGACTGTTCGACGACGGCCACCGCGACCTGCCGGCCGGGGTGAGCGCCTTCCGCACCATGGCGGACTGCGCGGCCATCGAGGACCGGCTGCCCGGTGTGCGGCAGGCCGTGGTGGTCGGCGGCGGGCTGCTCGGTGTGAGCGCGGCCCGGGCGCTGGCGGCCCGCGGCGTCCAGGTGGTGCTGGCCCACCAGGGCGAGCACCTGATGGAACGGCAGCTGGACGCCGAGTCCGCCGACCTGCTGCGCCGGCACCTGGCCGGGCTGGGCGTCGAGGTGCACACCGAGTGCCGGGCCAGGGCCGTCCTGACCGAGGACCGCCGGGTCACCGGGGTCGAACTCGCCGACGGCTACCGGCTCACCGCCGAACTGCTGGTGGTCGCCGTCGGGGTCCGCCCGCGCACCGGGCTCGCCGAGGCCGCCGGGCTCGCGGTGCGCGAGGGCGTGGTGGTCGACGACCACCTCGGCACCACGGACCCGTACATCCACGCGGTCGGCGACTGCGCCGAGCACCGCGGCACCGTCTACGGCCTGGCCGGGCCCGCCCTGGAACAGGCCGACGTGCTGGCCCGCCGGCTGGCCGGCCACCCCGCCGCGTACACCGGCAGCCGGCTGCTGACCCGGCTCACCCTCGGCGGCGAGAGCCCGCTGGACCTCGCGGCCTTCGGCGAGACCGACCCCGCCGGGCCGCAGGACCGGGTGGTGCGGCTCGCCGACGCGGCCCGGCGCAGCTACCGCAAGGTGATCGTCCGCCGCGGCGGGGACGGCGACGAACGCCTGGTCGGCGGCGTCCTGCTCGGCGACCTGACCACCCTCGGCACCCTCGCCGACACCTGGGAGGGCGACCTGACGCTCCCCCACCACCCCCTGCACCTGATCAGCACCGCGACCACCCCCGGAGGGACCCGATGACCACCACCAAGCCCACCGTCGTCCTGGTCGGCTACGGCATGGTCGGCCACCGCTTCCTGCAAGCCCTGGCCGAAGCCGGCGCCGCCGACCGCTACCGGGTCGTCGTGCTCGCCGAGGAGCCCCGGCCGGCCTACGACCGTGTCGCGCTGACCTCGTACTTCGCCGGGAAGACGCCGACCGACCTGCTGCTGGCCGACCTGGACGGGCACGGCTTCGAGGTCCGCCTCGCCGACCCGGCCACCGCGATCGACCGGGCCGCCCGGACCGTCACCACCGCGAGCGGCGCCCTCTTCGCGTACGACACCCTGGTGCTGGCCACCGGCTCCTACCCCTTCGTCCCGCCGGTGCCCGGCCACGACACCGAGGGCTGCTTCGTCTACCGCACCATCGAGGACCTGCGCGCCATCGAGTCGTACGCCGACGGGGTCAAGGTCGGCGCGGTGGTCGGCGGCGGGCTCCTCGGACTGGAGGCGGCGGGCGCGCTCAAGGGGCTCGGGCTGGAGACCCACGTCGTGGAGTTCGCGCCGCGGCTGATGCCGGTCCAGGTCGACGACGGCGGCGGCGAGGCCCTTCGGCGCACCATCGAGGAGATGGGCGTGGTCGTGCACACCGGCGTCGGCACCAGCGCGGTGGAGGCCGGCGCCGACGGCCGCGCCGCCGCGATGAGCTTCACCGACGGCAGCCGGCTGGAGACCGGACTGGTGGTCTTCTCGGCCGGCGTCCGCCCCCGCGACCAGCTCGCCCGCGACGCCGGACTGACCGTCGGCGAGCGCGGCGGCATCGCGGTGGACGAGTTCTGCCGCACCTCCGACGAGCACGTCTTCGCGATCGGCGAGTGCGCGCTCGCCGTCGACGGCCGGGTGTACGGGCTGGTCGCGCCCGGCTACGAGATGGCGGCCACGGTGGCCCGGCAGCTGGCGGACGCCGCCGCGCAGCCGTTCACCGGCGCCGACCTGTCCACCAAGCTCAAGCTGCTCGGCGTGGACGTGGCCAGCTTCGGCGACGCCTTCGGCACCACGCCCGGCTCCCTCGACGTGGTGTACTCCGACTCCCGCGCCGGCGTCTACAAGAAGCTGGTGGTCACCGCCGAGGGCGCGCTGCTCGGCGGCATCCTGGTCGGCGACGCCGAGGCGTACGCCACCCTGCGCCCGCTGGCCGGTACGGGCACGCCGCTGCCGGTGCCCGCCGAGTCGCTGGTGCTGCCCGCCGGGCTGGCCGCCCCCGTCTCGCTGGGCGGCTCCGCGCTGCCGGACGACGCGGTGGTCTGCAACTGCCACAACGTCACCAAGGGCCAGGTCCGGGCCGCGGTCACCGAGCACCAGTGCACCACCGTGCCGCAGGTCAAGCAGTGCACCAAGGCCGGCACCGGCTGCGGCTCCTGCGTCAAGCTGCTCTCCACCCTGGTCACCGAGGAGCTGGAGGCGAGCGGCGTCGAGGTCGACAAGGGCCTGTGCCCGTGCTTCGCGCACACCCGCGCCGAGCTGTTCGAGATCGTCCGGGTCAAGCGGATCAGCACCCACCGGCAGCTGCTGGACGGGCACGGCCGGCTGGACGGCGAGGGCTGCGAGGTCTGCAAGCCCACCGTCGCCTCGATCATCGCCTCGCTCGCCCCCGAGCTGGAGGCCTCCGGCCACATCCTGGACGGCGAGCAGGCCGGGCTGCAGGACACCAACGACCACTTCCTGGCCAACCTGCAGAAGAACGGCTCCTACTCGGTCGTCCCGCGCATCCCCGGCGGTGAGATCACCCCGGAGAAGCTGATCGTGATCGGCGAGGTGGCCCGCGACTTCGGCCTCTACACCAAGATCACCGGCGGCCAGCGGATCGACCTCTTCGGCGCCCGCGTGGACCAGCTGCCGCTGATCTGGAACCGGCTGGTCGACGCCGGATTCGAGTCCGGCCACGCGTACGGCAAGTCGCTGCGCACGGTGAAGTCCTGCGTCGGCTCGACCTGGTGCCGCTACGGCGTGCAGGACTCGGTCGCCATGGCCATCCACCTGGAGCTGCGCTACCGGGGCCTGCGCTCGCCGCACAAGCTGAAGTCGGCGGTCTCCGGCTGCGCCCGGGAGTGCGCGGAGGCCCGCGGCAAGGACTTCGGCGTCATCGCCACCTCCAACGGCTGGAACCTGTACGTCGGCGGCAACGGCGGGGCCACCCCGCGCCACGCCGACCTGCTCGCCCAGGACCTCGACGACGAGGGCCTGATCAAGCTGATCGACCGGTTCCTGATGTTCTACATCAGCACCGCCGACCGGCTGGAGCGCACCTCCGCCTGGCTGGAGCGGATCGACGGCGGGCTCGACCACGTCCGGGACGTGGTGGTCGACGACTCGCTCGGCATCTGCGCCGACCTGGAGGCGCTGATGTCCCGCCACGTCGCCGACTACCAGGACGAATGGGCCGCCACGCTGGCCGACCCGGACCGGCTCGCCCGCTTCGTCTCCTTCGTCAACGCGCCCGGCATCGAGGACCCCAGCATCCGGTTCACCCCCGAGCGCGAGCAGATCCGGCCCCTCCTCCTGACCATCCCCTCCCCCGTTCTGGAGACCGTCCGATGAGCACCCTCGCCACCGCCCCCGCCCCCGCCGCCTCCGCCTCCGTCGACGCCGGCACCGTCCGGATCGAGCTGCTCGCCGACGGCGCCTGGATCCCGGTCTGCCACCCGGAGCGGCTCGGCCACGGCCGCGGCGTCGCCGTCCTGCTGCCGGACGACCGCCAGGCCGCGGTGTTCCGCGACCGCCACGACCGGCTCTACGCGGTGGCCAACCAGGACCCCTTCACCGGCGCGTACGTGCTCTCCCGCGGCCTGCTCGGCTCCACCGCCGACGGCAGGGTCTACGTCGCCTCCCCGCTCCTCAAGCAGCGCTTCGACCTCTCCACCGGCGAGTGCCTGGACGACCCGGAGGTCCGGATCGAGGTGTACGAGCTGCGCCTGGTCTGAGGGCGCGCCGCGTCCCGGGGCGGTCGGGGGCCGTCCCCGGGGCGCGACGACCGGGGCCGTCCGGGGAGGTGCTCCCCCGGGCGGCCCCTCCGTCGTCCCCCCGTTCCCCGCCCGGCACCGGACGCGCGTCAGGGCCGGACCTGCGTCAGGGCCGGACGGCCTTCAGCACCGCCTTGGCCGCGCCCTCGTGGCCCCTGGCGTTGGGGTGGATGCCGGCCAGGCCCGGGGCCGGGAACGGCGGCTCCACCCAGCGCGTCGGCTCGCCCGCGCACATGTCGTGCCCGGCGGACGGCCCCGCGAGGTCCACGAACGTCGCCCCGGCCGTCTCGGCCCGGCGCTTGAGCATCGCGTTGAGCTGCTGCTGCTTCTCCGACAGGAAGGCGAGGTCGCCCGGGACCACCGTCCGGCCCAGCACCGGCACGCAGCGGACCGGGTCGGCCGGCAGCAGGGCCGGGTAGCCCACCACGAACACCCGGGCCTGCGGGGAGCGCCGCCTGACCTCCGTCAGCACCTGGCCGAGCCGCTCGCCCGCCGCCTCCACCTTGCGCTGCACCTCGTCACCGGCCGCGCCGTCGCCCGAGGTGTAGTGCTCGCGGCAGGGCGCCTCGCCCCGGCCGTCGGTGAACAGGCCCTTGACCGCGTCCAGCACGTTCTCCTCGGCGCACTGGGCGACGACCTCCATGAAGCCGGCGTCGTTGCCGCCGATCCCGAGCGTCACCAGCCGGGTGGCCGGGGTCAGCGCGTCCAGCTGCGGCGCGTTGCTGCCGTCGTCCACCTTCTGCGCGCCCGTCAGATCGCCGGTCCGGGCGCCGCTGCAGCTGACGTCCTTGAACTCCGCGGCCGCCAGCTTCAGCTCCTTGGCCAGCAGGGACGGGTAGTTGACGGACGAGCGCCCGCAGCCCTCCGGCTCACCGGCCTGCGGGGAGACCTTCAGCCCCGCGGTGAAGGAGTCGCCGAGCGCCACGTACGGGCCGACCGGCAGCGGGGTCGGGCTGGGAGTGGCCTTCCGGGAAGCGGCCTGGGCGGCCCCTCCCCCGGACGCGGCCGAGGTCGGGTCATCACCGTCACCGGTGCAGCCGGCCAGCAGTAACGCGGCCAGCGCGGCCGTCAGGGCCGTGGTCGAGCGCCTGTGCATCCACACGAGAATCCCCCCGGGGCAGGAGTCAGCGGTCGTCGTCCTCCGTACGGCAGCCCGTCCCCCGAGCACCGACCGCCCAACGAACGACGGACCGCGATGACTCCCGCCTCCGGGGGGTGTTTTCGGTCACGTCCGGACGGCCGGTCCGGGGCGCTCCCGGCCGGCCGTCAGAAGGGTTCTCGTCCTTAGACCGACCGGCAATAGGGGTGCGGCGTCACCCACCCCCCTATTGCCGGTCGGTCTTACTCCGGCCCGCGCTCGTGCTCCGCCAGGAACTGCTCGAAGCGCCGGCCCAGCTCGTCCGCGGAGGGCAGGTCGACCGGCTCGGCCAGCAGGCTCTCGCGGTCCTCGGCGCCCGCCACCGCGTCGTACTGGCCCTCCATCCCCCGGATGGCCGAGCGCAGCTCCCCGTCGCCCTGCGCCAGCTGCTCCTCGATGTCGGCGTACACCTCGCCGACCCGCTCGCGCAGCGGCGTGCCCGGCAGGACCAGCCCGGTGGCCGACTGGACGGCCTCCAGGATCAGCACCGCGGCCGCCGGGTAGGCGGAGCGGGCCACGTAGTGCGGCACGTGCACCGCGAAGCCCAGCACGTCGTGGCCGGCCTCGCCGAGGCGGTACTCCAGCAGCGCCTGGGCACTGCCCGGCACCTGGGCCTGCTCGAACCAGACCGGGTACCCGGCGGCGAGGTCCAGCCGGGTGCCGTGCGGGGTCAGGCCCACCGGGCGGGTGTGCGGCACGCCCATCGGGATGCCGTGGAAGTCCAGCGTCAGCCGTACCTCGAACAGCTCGACCAGCTGCCGCACGGCGGTGGTGAAGGCCTCCCACTCGACGTCCGGCTCGGGGCCGCTGAGCAGCAGGAACGGCGCGCCGGCCGCGTCGTGCACCAGGCGCAGCAGGATCTCCGGCGGCTCGTAGGACGACCAGCGCTCGCGGTCGAAGACCATGGTGGGCCGGCGGGCGCGGTAGTCGACCAGGCGGTCGTGGTCGAAGCGGGCCACCGTCACCGGCTCGCCGTTCTCCAGGAGGTGCGCCACCACCTGGCCGCCGGCCTCGCCCGCGTCCATGAAGCCCTCGAAGTGGTGCAGCAGCACGAGCCCGGCGCCGGTGTCGCGCAGCGCCGCGTTCGCCGCGGCCACGGCGGCCACGCCCTGCTGATCCAGCTCGTACAGCGACTGGGGATCACGCACCGCGCACCCACACCCCGATCTCTACTCGTCGTCACGTCCGGCCCCGGTCGTCGCGGCCGGCACGGGCGCCGGCCGCCCCGGCTCCCGTTCTGTCCAGCGTGCCGGGGCCCGCCGGAATTCCCCGCCCCCGGGCCGATCCGTTCCATGATCGCACCCACCCGCAAAACCCCTGGTCACACCCCTGTGAACGGCATTCTCGGCGTACGTCCGACCGCCGCGCGCCCCCATTCGCGTGCCGCGAAGTGACGCACCGGCTTCTGGCGGGTATCGTCCTCTCGCTGCCTCGCATCGTCGCGTCGTCGTCACGTCGTACCGTAACGCCGTCGATCACGTCCCGGACCGGTGCTCGGACAGCCACCCACGACGCATCTTGCCTTCACCTGGCCGCCTGCTTCCCTTCGCGCTCTCGTTCACTCCTCGGCCATCTCGCGGACGCACACTGTCCCCTCGCTCATCCCCGCCGGACCGGTCCGTGGACCCGCGTCCGTTCCGGCACCCGCGCTGCCCGCCTCCGGGCCGCCGTCCCCGCCCGCCCGCCGGAGCCCCGGCGCGCACCGGCACGGGCGGCACCGCACGGAGCCGGGGCGAAACGTCCCTCCGCCCCTCCCACCGGTACCCCGGTGCGGGGCTCCTCCGACCGCCGAAGGACCGAAGGTTTCCGTGCCCGTACCTGTCATCCTCACCGGCCGCACCGTGCGGCTGGAGCCCCTCGCCGCGCACCACGCCGAGGCCCTCGCCATGGCCGGCGCCGAGGACCGTACGACCTACGCCTTCACCCCCGTCCCGCACGGCCTGGAAGCGGCCCGCGACTACATCGCGCGCGCCCTCGCCGACCGGGAGGCGGGCAAGTCGCTGCCGTTCGCGACGGTGAGCCTCAGCGACGGGCGGGTGGTCGGTTCCACCCGCTTCCTGGAGCTCGACTACTGGAAGGGCCCGATGGTGTGGCCTCCGGTGCCCGGCGTGCCGTTCGGCGACCCGGCCACCGCGGTGCCCGACGCCGCCGAGATCGGCAACACCTGGCTCTCCCCGCGCGCCCAGGGCACCGGCATCAACACCGAGGCCAAGCTGCTGATGCTGCGCCACGCCTTCGAGGAGTGGGGCGTCCAGCGGATCTCGCTGCGCGCCGACGCCCGCAACCTGCGCTCACGCGCCGCCATCGAGCGGCTCGGCGCCACCTCGGAGGGCGTGCGCCGGGCCCACTCCCGGGGGCTGGACGGGGTCGTCCGCTCGACCGCGTTCTACTCGATCCTGGACGCCGAGTGGCCGGCCGTGCGCGACATCATCGAGCTGCGGATCGCCGCGGCCACCTCGCCCAGCGCGCCGGACCCGGCGATCAACCAGGCGATCAACCAGGAGTGCCTTAGACACGGCGGTGGCGGCGGGCGGCTGATCCCGGCCCGCCGCCGTGGCCGCGAGGCCCGTACGGGGGTCAGCCCCGGCCGTAGCCGCGGGCGGCGAGGCCGAGGACGGTGGCCAGCAGTTCCCCGTCACCGGCGTCGCGGAAGCGGTCCGGATGCGTCTCCACCAGCGCCGACACCGGCCGCCGGCCGCCGCCCCGCACCGGCGCCACCGTGACCTCCCAGATCGCGAAGCCCGTCCAGCTGCGGTGCAGGTGGAGCACGCCCTCCGCGGTGTAGGACGCCCACCTCTGCTCCATCGCCGCCGGACGCAGCCCGGCCCGCACCCGCTGCCACTGCCGCTCGCTCCACCACACGTCCGGCACCGGACACGGCCGGGGCAGCAGCAGCGGCTCCCACGACCCGCCGCCGGGCCGGACGGCGACCGAGCCGGGTGCGGGGAAGGCCCAGTCGGGCAGCGCCTCACGGGCTGCGAGCCAGCCGGCCGGGATCCCGGCCCGGCCGGTGCGCGCGGCGACCACGCCGCCGGTGATCGCGGCCACCGTGTCCGCGTCGCCGCCCGCGGCCACCGCCTCCCACACCGCCGCCGGGTAGTCCTCCAGGTGCCGGGCCGCGCACCACAGCGCGTACGGGACGGTGTCGGCGGCGCTGGTCCGGCTGCCGTTGCCGAGCACCCGCGCGGCCACCCGCGGGTCCGGCTCGCCGAGCAGCGCGAGCGCCTCACCGAGCCCGTCGTGGACGGCGCCGGCCGGGGTGAGCCGCAGCACCGCCTCCAGGAACGCGGCCGGGGCCGTCGGAGCGGTCCTCGCCCGGGCCGCGTACGCGGCGGCCACCGCGACCGCGATCGCGCCGGCCACCGCCTGCGGATGGGTGTGGGTGATCACGGCGGTGTCGGCGGCCGGGCGCACGACGCCCGCCGGATCGGCGGCGAAGGCCGCGCCCAGCGGGGCGACCCGCATCGCGGCGCCGTTGCCGTACGAGCCCTGGCCG
The DNA here is from genome assembly GCF_053603215.1 of Kitasatospora sp. NPDC004240. Lineage (NCBI taxonomy): Bacteria > Bacillati > Actinomycetota > Actinomycetes > Kitasatosporales > Streptomycetaceae > Kitasatospora > Kitasatospora sp. NPDC004240. The sequence goes on from NZ_JBSGFD010000017.1 coordinate 15,755, forward strand.
TCGAAGAGTTCACCGGCCAGGCGGGCGGCGTCGCCGCCCTCGCGGACCAGCCGCAGCAGCCGGTTGGCGGCCGGGCCGTAGCCGCGGTCGAAGTCGTGGCGGCGGGCGAAGGAGTGGGTGAGGTCGAAGGTGTCGATCGCGCCGCGCTCGGTGTGGGCCGCGTACACCGAGCAGGCCATCTCGGTGTCGTCCGTCCACGGCCAGGGGCCGGGCGGGGCGGTGCGGGCGGCGAGGTGGGCGGCGTTGGCGGGGACGAAGAACTGGGCGCCGAGGGCGTCGCCGACCGAGAGGCCGTCGAGCGCGTCCAGCGCGGGATCGGTGGAGGGGATCGTCATCGCCCCCCACCCCAGCGCCCGCGGGCCGCCGCGTCAACCGGATTGCCGTCATCCGCCTCCGCCGGGTGATCTTCCGCATACCGCCGACCCCGGCGGGCAGCACCCGGGCATGACCCGCACCGAGCCGCCCACCCGTCCCTCCCCGCCGGCGCCGAGACCGCCCGCGCCGCGGCCGCCGGCGCCGCGGTCGGCGCCGTACCCGCTGGCACCCTTGGACCTGCTCGGCGCCGACCAGCAGCACATCGTCACCCGGGCACAGCTGCGCCGGCTCGGCGTGCCCTCCGGCACCATCGCGCACCGGCTGCGCCCCGGCGGCCCCTGGCAGCAGGTGCTGCCCCGGGTGATCTGCCTACGGAGCGGACGGTTGAGCCCCCATCAGCGGCTGCGCGCCGCCCTGGCGTACGCGGCCCCGAAGGGCGCGGCGCCCCGGGCCGGCGAGGTGCTGCTGACCGGACGGGCGGTGCTGGCGGACGCCGGGCTGCCGAGCGCCGGGCACCCGGCGGACACGGCCGAGGTCGACGTGCTGGTCCCGGCCGGACGGCGGGTCGCCGACCGCTCCTTCGTACGGATCCACCGGGCGGCCGGGCCGATGCCGGGCGGCTTCGAACGGGACGACGGGCTGTGGGGCACCACGGTCGCCCGCGCGCTGGCCGACCTCGCGCCGCGGGAGGCCGGGCAGCGGGCGTTCCGGGCGCTGTGCGCCGAGGCGGTGCAACGGCGGCACTGCGAACTCGGCGAACTGCTGGACCAACTGACCGCGCGTCCGGCGCTGCTGGCGCTGCCCGGAGTGGCACGGGTGGTGGAGGAACTGGCCGCCGGGGTGCGCTCGGTGGCCGAGGGCGAGGCCCGCGAACTACTGCGCGGGGCCGGGCTCCCCGAGCCGCTGTGGAACCCGGTGCTGCACCTGGACGGCCGCTTCCTGGCCGTCCCGGACGCCTACTGGCCGCACGCCTGCGTGGCCCTGGAGATCGACTCCCGCGCCTGGCACCTGAGCCCGGCCGACCACGAGCGCGGCCTGGCCAGGGCCAACCGGCTCACCGCGGCCGGGCTGCCGGTGGTCCGCGCCACCCCGCTCCAGCTGCGCCGCGACCCGGCCGCCGTGCTGGGACGGCTGCGCGCCCTGCTGGGCTCGGGCCCGCACGGCCCGTACGACCGGATCACCTGGCGCCGGGCGAGGTGAGGGGCACCGGCGGGGGCCGTCAGCGCTCGGAGTGCTCCGCGCCGGCGGCCTCGGCGGCGGTGACCAGCCGCTGCAGGACGGCGAGGTGGTCGGCGAGCGCGGCGCGGCCGCTCTTGGTGGCGGACAGCCAGGTGCGCGGGCGCTTGCCGACGTACCCCTTGTTGACCGCGACGTACCCGCCCTCCTCCAGGGCGCTCGCGGCCTTGCTGAGCACCGAGTCGGAGACCTGGCAGTAGTCCCGCACGGCGGAGAACTCGGCCTCGCGGCAGCCGCCGAGGAAGGCCAGCACGGTCAGCCGGGTCGGGTGCTGGAGCAGCGGGTCGAGCGCTTCGGCGGCCATCAGCGCGCCTCGGAGCGGCGCTTGAGGACGGTGTTCAGCCGCGCGGTCGCGGTCCAGAACGTCGCGCCGGCCGCGATCCCGGCCGCGGCGCCCATCGCGGCCGCGCCGCCGCCGGCCGCCAGGGCGATCAGCATCCCGGCCAGCCCGGCGCCGATGACCGCGAGCACCGCCAGGGTGACCGGGCCACCGGTGCCGGGCGCGGTGCGGTGCACGATGCCGCCCTGGCGGACGGCGACCGCGGCCAGCGCGCCGGTCAGCGCCGCGAACAGCGCGCCGACGACCCCGCTCAGCCAGGCCCGGTCGGCGTCGATGAACAGGCCGATGCCGCTCCCGTACAGCGAGAAGGCCGCCGCGAAGGTCGGGCCGTACCAGCCGGGCATCTCCCCCGGGACCTGCGCGGCGGCCGTGGCCTGCTCGGCGAGGCGCAGGGCCTCGGCGGCGGAGAGCGGCTCGGGCGTGGAGCTGGTCATGGGTCCCCCTCGTGGACGTACGCGCCGGCGGGCCGCCGGGCTGTCGTGATTCCACTATGGCATCTACTTTCCGGATTGGAAAGTTCTTTCGGCGGGCCGGGTGGGGTGGCCCGGGCACGGCGGCTTCCAGGGCGCGGCGGCGCCCCGGGAACGGCAGGAGGCCGGGGCGGGAACGGACGCCGTTGTCCGTTCCCGCCCCGGCCTCGTCACGTACGCCGGTTCTCCTGCGCCGAGCCCCGGTGTACGCCCCTCCCGGCCGGGCCACCGGCGGGAGGGGGTGCGGTCAGCGAATGGGACCACGCGTGAGGCACGGGGCCTCAGCGCGAATCGCTGCCCGCCGTCTCGATGGCGGCGCGGCCTGCCTCCAGGCGCGCCACCGGGATCCGGAAGGGGGAGCAGGAGACGTAGTCCAGCCCCACCTGGTGGAAGAAGTGGACCGACTCCGGGTCGCCGCCGTGCTCGCCGCAGACGCCGAGCTTGAGGTCGGGGCGGGTGGCCCGGCCGGCCTCGACGGCGTGCTTCACCAGCGAGCCGACGCCGTCGCGGTCGATGGTCTCGAACGGGGAGACCCCGAAGATGCCCTTCTCCAGGTACGCGGTGAAGAACGAGGCCTCCACGTCGTCGCGGGAGAAGCCCCAGACCGTCTGGGTCAGGTCGTTGGTGCCGAAGGAGAAGAACTCGGCGGCCTCGGCGATCTGGCCGGCGGTCACCGCGGCGCGCGGCAGCTCGATCATGGTGCCGAGCTTGATCTCCAGCTGCACGCCGGTCGAGGCGCGGACCTCGTCCAGCACCCGCTCGCACTCGTCGCGGGCGAGCTCCAGCTCCTGGACGGTGCCGACCAGCGGGATCATCACCTCGGGACGCGGGTCCCCGCCGGCCAGCTTGCGCTCGGCGGCGGCCTCGGCGATGGCGCGGACCTGCATGCCGAACAGGCCGGGGATGACCAGGCCGAGGCGTACGCCGCGCAGACCCAGCATCGGGTTCTGCTCGTGCAGCTTGTGCACGGCCTGGAGCAGGCGCAGGTCGTTCTCGTTCGGGTCCTTGCGGGCCTCGGCGAGGGCGACGCGCACCGACAGCTCGGTGATGTCGGGCAGGAACTCGTGCAGCGGCGGGTCGAGCAGACGGACGGTGACGGGCAGCCCGTCCATCGCCTGGAAGAGCTCCAGGAAGTCGCCCTTCTGCATCGGCAGCAGGGTGGAGAGCGCCTGCTCGCGGTCCTTGTCGCTCTCCGCGAGGATCAGCCGCTCGACCTCCTTGCGGCGCTCCTCGCCGAGGAACATGTGCTCGGTGCGGCACAGGCCGATGCCCTGGGCGCCGTAGCGGCGGGCGCGCCCGCCGTCCTCGGCGTTGTCCGCGTTGGCGCGCACCGCGAGGCGGCGGCGGCCGTCGGCGTGCGACATCAGCCGGTGCACGGCCTGGACCAGACCGCCCTGGACGTCGGCGCCGGCGTGCAGGGTGCCCTCGAAGTACTCCACCACCGGGGAGGGGAGCACGGGGACCTCGCCGAGGTAGACCTTGCCGGTCGCGCCGTCGATGGAGACGACGTCGCCCTCGTGGACGACCTGGCCGTCGGCGGTGGTGAACTTGCGGTTCTTGGTGTCGACCTCCAGCTCCTCGGCGCCGCAGACACAGGTCTTGCCCATGCCGCGGGCGACGACGGCCGCGTGCGAGGTCTTGCCGCCGCGCGAGGTGAGGATGCCCTCGGCGGCGATCATGCCGTCCAGGTCGTCCGGGTTGGTCTCCCGGCGGACCAGGATGACCTGCTCGCCGGAGCGCGACCACTTGACCGCGGTGTAGGAGTCGAAGACGACCTTGCCGATCGCGGCGCCGGGCGAGGCGGCCAGGCCCCAGGCGATCTGCTTGGAGGTGGCGTCGGGGGCGAAGCGCGGGAACATCAGCTGGGAGAGCTGGCTGCCGGTGACCCGCATCAGGGCCTCGTCCAGGGAGATCAGGCCCTGGTCGACGAGCTGGACGGCGATCCGGAACGCGGCGGCGGCGGTGCGCTTGCCGACGCGGGTCTGGAGCATCCACAGCTTGCCGCGCTCGATGGTGAACTCGATGTCACACAGGTCGCGGTAGTGGTTCTCCAGCGTGGCCATGATGGCCATCAGCTCGTCGTACGACTTCTTGTCGAGCTTCTCCAGCTCGGACAGCGGCAGGGTGTTGCGGATGCCGGCGACGACGTCCTCGCCCTGGGCGTTGGAGAGGTAGTCGCCGTAGACGCCCTGGTGGCCGGTGGAGGGGTCACGGGTGAAGGCGACGCCGGTGCCGGAGTCCTCGCCGAGGTTGCCGAAGACCATGGAGCAGACGTTGACCGCGGTGCCCAGGTCGTTCGGGATGCGCTCCTGGCGGCGGTACAGCCGGGCACGGTCGCCGTTCCAGGAGTGGAAGACCGCGTGGATCGCCAGGTCCATCTGCTCGCGCGGGTCCTGCGGGAAGGCCCGGCCGGTCTCGCGCTCGACGATGCCCTTGAACACCTCGACCAGTTCCCGGAGGTCGGAGGCGTCCAGGTCCAGGTCGTTGACGGTGCCCTTGGCCTTCTTGGCCTCGTCCAGGGCCTCCTCGAAGAGCTCGCCCTCGACGCCCAGCACGGTCTTGCCGAACATCTGGACCAGGCGGCGGTAGGAGTCCCAGGCGAAGCGCTCGTTGCCCGACTGGGCCACCAGGCCGGTCACCGAGGTGTCCGAGAGGCCGATGTTCAGGACGGTGTCCATCATGCCGGGCATCGAGAACTTGGCACCGGAGCGGACCGAGACCAGCAGCGGGTCGTCCGCCTGGCCCAGCTTCTTGCCCATCTCGGCCTCGAGGGCCTCCAGGTGGGCGGAGATCTCCTCGTGCAGCGAGGTGGGCTCGCTACCGGTCTCCAGGAAGACCTTGCAGGCCTCGGTGGTGATGGTGAACCCCGGAGGGACGGGGAGGCCCAGGTTGGTCATCTCGGCCAGGTTCGCGCCCTTGCCGCCAAGAAGATCCTTGAGGTCCTTGTTTCCTTCGGTGAAGGAGTAAACAAACTTCTGCTGGGACGGCACGGGTCGGTCTCCTCGTACGCGGTTGCCCTGACGCCGGAGAACATACCCATTTCGAAGGCGCTTCTGCGCCGTGAATGGGCCGTACGAGGCGCTAACCCGCTGGTAACCCGCTAGATCGAATGCACATAACGGCGTTCACCTCTGTTGCCGAAATCGTCCGGATGACGCTAGCTAGCGTTCAAGTCTTGAACGATTGGAAACGTGAAGATCACACGAAGCGGACGGAGGGTAGCGGCGGACCGCCCGCCGTGTTGCCCCGGCTTGATTTCCTGCATCCCGATCGGCCGATCCCGGCCGGGCCCCTTCGGGAAGCGATTCACCGCCGACCTGTCCAAATCGTCGCCCTCGGGGCCCGCGACGATCACCGCATGTGGCAAGCGTCACGGGCGCATCTCACCAGTTGTACGTAGTCCCCATCGGCCGATCGTCGCACAGTGTCCACGGACGCGCTCGTTCCGTGACCTCCGGACGCCGAAAAGGAGCCCTCTTGTCCGAAAAGGACAAGAGGGCTGTGACGTGGTGGCAGTGGCACCCTCAGGTGCCATTTCGCCACCGAGTACAGATCATCCGCCGGAGGTGTCCGATTCGGCGTCTGCGCTCGGAACGGCGCAGTCGTACGGATCGTCCAACCAGCCCTCCGGCAGGACCACCCGGTTGTTGCCGCTGGTCCGCCCGCGCGGGCCGTCCGCACCGGCCGGCCAGGACTGGGTCTGCTCCACCAGCGACAGGGTTTCGGCCAACTCGTCGAGCGAGGAGGAGTTGGCCAGCCTCACCCGCAGCTCCGAGCCCACCGAGAAGCCCTTGGTGTACCAGGCGACGTGCTTGCGGAAGTCGATCACGCCGCGCGCCTCGTCCCCGATCCACTCACCGAGCAGCTGCGCGTGGCGCACCATCGCCCGCGCCACGTCGGCGAAGGCCGGGCGGGCGTAGTCCACCTCGCCCTCGAAGATCGCGACCAGGTCCCTGAACAGCCACGGCCGGCCCAGGCAGCCGCGCCCGACCACCACGCCGTCGCAGCCGGTCTCGCGCATCATCCGCACCGCGTCGTCCGCCGACCAGATGTCCCCGTTGCCGAGCACCGGGATGTGCGCCGGGACGGACTCCCGCAGCCGGGCGATCGCCGACCAGTCGGCGGTACCCCCGTAGTGCTGGGCGGCGGTGCGCCCGTGCAGCGCGATCGCCGACACGCCCTCCTCGGCGCCGATCCGGCCGGCGTCCAGGAAGGTGAGGTGGTCGTCGTCGATGCCCTTGCGCATCTTCATGGTCACCGGCAGGTCGCCGGCGTTGGAGACGGCCTCGCGCAGGATGTCGCGCAGCAGGTTGCGCTTGTACGGCAGCGCCGAGCCGCCGCCCTTGCGGGTCACCTTGGGGACCGGGCAGCCGAAGTTGAGGTCGATGTGGTCGGCCAGGCCCTCGTCCGCGATCATCCGGGCCGCCTTGCCGACGGTCACCGGGTCCACCCCGTACAGCTGGATGGAGCGGGGCTTCTCGCTCGGGTCGAACCTGATCAGCTGCATGGTCTTGGCGTTGCGCTCGACCAGGGCCCGGGTGGTGATCATCTCCGAGACGTACAGGCCCTTGCCGCCGCTCTGCTCCCGGCACAGGGTGCGGAAGGGGGCGTTGGTGATGCCCGCCATCGGGGCCAGCACGACGGGCGGCCACACCTGCATCGGGCCGATGGTGAGCGGCGCGAACTCGGCGCCGGCCGGCTCGGCGGTGGTCACGGTGTCGGGCGTGGCTGTCATGCGCGGATGACCTCTTTGCGGAGGGGTTCGGGACTCTTCATTGTCCCCCACCCCGGGCGGCGCCCGGATCCTCCCGGTCCGTCCCGTATCGCCCCCGGATTCCGGCCCCCTCAGCGTCCGGGCGGCTCGATCACCACCGCGCCGGAGGTGGTCCGCACCCTGATGCTGCGGGAGCTCGTCGCGTCGCCCAGCGCCGGGTCGATGCGCCAGCCGCCCGAACCCTGCTGGCCGGAGATGGCGTAGCGCTCGCCCCGCGGGACGCTCAGCGCGATCCGGCCCGAGGTGGTGCCGACGTCGACCGCCCGCGGCGGACCGGCGAACCCCAGCTCCACCGCACCCGAGGTGGAACTCGCCTCGGCCCGCTGCGAGCGCAGGTCCGAGCCCTGCACCAGGCCCGAGGTGGTCCGCGCCGAGACCTCGCCGGAGACCCCGACCAGCTTGACCGACCCGGAGGTGGTCTCCAGCCGGACGTCCCCGCTCAGCCCTTCGACGTGCACGCTGCCCGAGGTGTTCGCCCCGGACACCGCGGTCGCCGCCGGCACCTCCAGCTCGATCAGCGCCCCGCAGCCCAGCCCCAGTACGGGCAGCACCCGGGGGCAGCGCGCCCGGACGGTCAGCACCGGGCCCTGCCAGGTCACGTCGATCATCGGCTTGCGCACCAGCCAGTCCAGGTTCTGCCGCACCGTGACCCGGTCGCCTTGGCCCGCCGTGATCCGCACCGCCGCGCTGCCGGTGTCCAGCTCCACCCGGCCGACCGGCACGACGTACGTGTTGGTCGACACCGTGCGCTGCTGGACCACCGTCCCCCAGGTCTGCACCCCGCCGAGGAGCACCAGCGGCACCACCACGGCGACGCCGAGCAGCCGCCAGAGCCGCCGCTCACGCGGGGCGGCCGCGGTCCGGGCGGCCTTCCGGGCCGTGTCCCCCGCGTCGGCGGTCATCCGACCTCCAGGAAGCGCAGCACCGCGAGCACCCGGCGGTGGCTGTCGTCGGCCGGCGGCAGGTCCAGCTTGGTGAAGATCGAGCTGATGTGCTTGGCCACCGCGCTGTCGCTCACCTTGAGGGAGGCGGCGATCGCCGTGTTGGAACGGCCCTCCGCCATCAGCCCCAGCACGTCCCGCTCCCTCGGGGTCAGCCGCTCCAGCGGGTCGCGGTGGCGGCGCACCAGCAGCTGGGCGACCACCTCCGGGTCCAGCGCCGTCCCGCCGTCGGCCACCCGCTGGAGGGCGTCCAGGAAGTCGTCCACGTTGGCCACCCGCTGCTTGAGCAGGTAGCCGACCCCGCTGGTGTTGGTGGCCAGCAGGTCGGCGGCGTACCGCTCCTCCACGAACTGCGACAGCAGCAGCACCGCCACCTCCGGCCACTGCCGGCGGATCAGCAGCGCGGCCCGCACGCCCTCGTCCGAGAACCCGGGCGGCATCCGCACGTCCGCCACCACCACCCCGGGCCGGTGCTCCTCGACCGCGGCCAACAGCGCCTCGGCGTCGCCGACGGCGGCGGCCACCTCGAAGCCCACCGCCTCCACGACCTTGACCAGACCCGCCCTCAGCAGGACCGAGTCCTCGGCGATCACAGCACGCACGGCAACTCCACGGTGATGGTGGTGGGCCCCCCGAGGGGGCTGAGAACGGACAGCGTGCCGTCGACCGAGGCCGCCCGCTTGCGCAGCCCGCTCAGCCCGGTGCCGCGCGAGGCGTCCGCCCCGCCGACCCCGTCGTCGCCGACGACCAGCCGCAGCCGCCCGCCGGAGGTACGCACCGACAGCTCGACCCGGGAGGCGCGGGCGTGCCGGGCGACGTTGGTCAGCGCCTCGGACACGGTGAAGTAGGCGACCGCCTCGACGGTCGGGGCGATCGGCTCGGCCAGCGCGACGTCCAGGCGCACCGGCAGCGGGGCCCGCGCGGCGATCCCGGACAGCGCCGCGTCCAGGCCGCGGTCCTCCAGCACCGCCGGGTGCAGGCCGCGGACCAGGTCGCGCAGCTCGTCGATGGCGGCCTGCGCCTCCTCGTGCGCCTCGACGATCACCTGCATGGCCTCGGGCGGGACGTCCCTGAGGGTGCGCCGGGCCAGGCCCAGGTTCATGGCGAGCGAGGTCAGCCGCTGCTGCGCGCCGTCGTGCAGATCGCGCTCGATCCGGCGGCGCTCGGCGTCCACCGCGTCCACCAGCCCGGCCCGGCTCTCGGTGACCTCCTCGACCCGGCGCTCCAGGGTCTCGGCCAGCCCCGGGCCGAGCAGCCGCCGGGCCGCCAGCTCGTCCAGCCGGGCCAGCGCCGACACCACCCACGGCAGGACCGCCAGCAGCAGCACCCCGCCCAGCGTGATCAGCGGCGCGTTGGCCTGCCATGCCTGCTTACCGTGCCCGTACCGGGGCACCAGCCAGGCCCAGCCGTGCACGGTGGTCATCACCAGGCCGGCGCCCCACGCGTACAGCACGCCCAGCGCGCCGGCCGCGAGCGTCGGGCCGGCCGCCAGGTGGTAGCCGATCTGCCGCCAGCTCACCCCGGTCCGCAGCCGGGTCAGCAGCCCGGTCGGCGCGTCGGGACGGCGCAGCAGCGGCGGGATCTCCACCCCGCGCAGCGCCCGCAGCCGGCTGCGCTGGGCGGCCGTCAGCGCCCGCAGGGCGAACAGCAGGGCCACCACGACCGGGACGGACACCGACGGCCAGGTCACCGCCAGCCACACCGGCAGCGCCAGCGGGATGCCGGTGGCGACGAACCAGGTGTCCCGCCGGACGGCCGCCGACCACGGCGGACGGGCGACGGCCCCGGCGAGCGCGCGGCGCAGGCCGACGCGCAGCGGGCCGGCGTCGGCGCGGTCGGCGTCGTCGCGGCCGACGTCGGGCCTCTCGGCGCCGGGCCGGTCGGCATCTCGCGGGCCGCCGGAGGGCCTTTCGGCGCCGGGCCGGTCGGCTTCGCGCTGGTCGGTGGGGGACACCCGCGACAGCCTAGGGCGCGGTGATCGACCGTCACCATGAAGGGGGTGACAGGTCCGGGGGTGTAGCTGGCTACACCCCGAGTCGGTGCGCCGCGCTACCGACACCGGCCGCGCCGGACGACAGGCTTGACGGCATGACCAGCACCGGCTCCCAGCCCGCCCCGCCGTCCGCCCGCCGCCTCTGCGAGGGGCCGCTGCCGCTCGCCCCCGGCAGCCCGTGGTCGGTGCGCAGCGCCCGTACGCAGCTGCGCCGCCCGGCGCTGGAGCTGTACGAGCACGGCGAGCTGGTGGACGTCCTGGCCGCCACCCGGCTCGCCCCGGTGCTGCTGGGCGGGGCGCGGCAGGCGTACGGGCCCGCGGGCGGGTCGGTGCACGCGCTCGCCTGGGGCCGGCTGCCGCAGGACGGGCGGGCGCCGGCGGTCGGGTTCGCCGTCGCACGGCTGCGGCTGCCGGCCCGGCTGGGCCTGGGCGCCGGCCGCAGGGCGCCGGTGGCCGCCGGGGAGGTGCTCACCGTCGCGGGCGAGTTCTGGCTGGCCCGGGCCCGCGGCCCCTTCGACGAGGTGCGGGTGCTGCCCCGGGACGGCGGCCCCGGCGAGCGGGCCCGGCTGATGCGCGCCGCCCGTCCGCGCACGGCGGGCGCCGCGTGAGCGCGGTCCTGGCGCTGCCCGCCGCGCCCTCGCCGTACGGGGTGCCGGCGCTCCGCGTCCTCCCGGCGCCGCCGGCCTGGGCCGAGCGGGTCCCCGCGCTCGCCGCGATCGCGCTGGTGCCCTGGCTCGCGCTGCTGATCGCCGATCACGAGACCGGCTGGGCGGTGCTGGACACCCTGGAGCTGGCCGCGCTGCTCTCCACCGACCACCTGCTGCGCCGCCGGAGCCCGGCCGTCCGGTGGCCCGCGCGGTCCGCCGCCGTGCTGCTCACCGCCGACGCCCTGGTGGACGTCGCCACCGCCGCGCCCGGCCTGCCGCTGCTCGCCGCCCTGCTGATGGCCTTCGCCGCCGAACTGCCGCTGGCCGCACTGTGCCTGGCGCTGGCGCGGGGAGGCCGGCGGCCGCTACCGCGGCCCGCCGCGCAGCAGCTCCATCCGCTCCCGGGTCTCCTCGTCCCGCGGCGTGTAGGCGACCAGGCGGGTGCTGGGGCGCGGACCGAGCCAGAAGCTGGTGTAGTCGCAGTGCAGCAGCCCGACGCCGGGGATCAGGAAGCGCTTCACCCCGTTGCCCGGGGCGGCCACGTCGTGCCGGCCCCAGGCCTCCTCGAAGAACGGCGAGGCCCTGCGCAGCCGGGCGAGCAGCGCCTTCCAGGCCGGCTCCGCGCTGTGGTCGGCCATCCCCGAACGGAACCGCGCCACCATGCCCTCGCGCTCGGTCTCGTGGTCGACCAGGACGTCCCGGAAGCGCGAGGGCGTGAACGCCATCCACATCAGGTTGCGGTCCTCGAAGGGCAGCGCGTCGAGGTCGCCCACCAGGTGGGCGTACTCCGGGTTGTGCGCCAGCACGTCGTAGCGGGCGTTGACCACCGCCGCCGGGTACGGCGACATCCGCTCCAGCACCAGCCGGATCGCCGGGGTCACCGTCAGGCACTCCACCACCGGTGACGGGTCGTCCGCGCCGGCCAGCACGAACAGGTGCGCCCGCTCGGCCGGGTCCAGCTGCAGCGCCCGCGCCACCGCGTCCAGCACCTGGACGGACACCTGGATGTCCCGGCCCTGCTCCAGCCACGTGTACCAGGTCACCCCGACCGCGGCGAGCTGCGCCACCTCCTCGCGGCGCAGCCCGGGCGTCCGGCGGCGGCCGGTCGGCGGCAGGCCGACCTGCTCCGGCGCGATCCGCTCGCGGCGGCTGCGCAGGAAGGCCGCCAGCTCGTGCCGCCGGGTGTCGGCCGACGCCGTGACGGGTGCCGGGACGGGTGCCGTCGCGGGTACCGGGAGGGGTTCCGGGGAGAGGGCGGTGGTGAGGCTCATCCCCCCAGCATGAGGCACCGACAAACCTGTTGCCAGGTACTTCTCATACCCGGATAAGCACACTCTGGTACCAGGTTGCCGGGCGGCCCATCGTGGTGTCCGTGACCCAGAACCTCGTGTCCCCCCGCCCCGGCGCCGCCACCCGCCCCGCGCCACCCGTCCAGGCCCCCGCACCCACCGCCGGCCCGGCCCCCGACTCCCCGGCCGCCCGTACCCTGGGCACCGCCGGCCTGCTGACCGTCCTGCTCGGCGCCTTCCTCCCGTTCCTCGACTTCTTCGTCGTCAACGTCGCCCTGCCCACCATCGACCACGAGCTCGCGGCGGGGCCCGCCGTCCTGGAGCTGGTGGCCGCCGGGTACGGCATCGCCTTCGCCGTCCTGCTCGTCCTGGGCGGACGCCTCGGCGACATCCTCGGCCGCCGCCGGCTCTTCGTCCTCGGCGCCGCCGCCTTCGCCCTCACCTCGCTGGCCTGCGGGCTCGCCCCCGGCGCCTGGACCCTGGTGGCCGCCCGCGCCGCCCAGGGCGCCTCGGCCGCCCTGCTGATCCCCCAGGTGCTCGGCACCATCACCGCCACCACCACCGGTGCCCGGCGCGGCCGGGCCCTCAGCCTCTACGGCGCGGTCGGCGGCATCTCGGTGGTCGTCGGCCAGGTGGCCGGCGGCATGCTGATCGCGGCCGACCCGTGGGGCACCGGCTGGCGCTCGGTCTTCCTGCTGAACGTCCCGTTCGCCCTGCTCGCCCTGGTGCTCGCCCTGCGGTACGTCCCGGAGAGCCGCGCCGCCCGGGCCGCCCGGGTGGACGTGCCCGGCACCCTGCTGCTGACCGCCGCCGTGCTGGCGCTGCTCATCCCGCTGATGGAGGGGCGCGCGGCCGGCTGGCCGCTCTGGTCCTGGCTGCTGCTCGGCCTGTTCCCGGTGTTCGCGGCCGCCTTCGCCCTCGTCGAGCACCGCACCGAGCGCCGCGGCGGCGACCCGCTCGTCCCGCCGTCCCTGCTGCGGATCCCCGAGATGCGGCGCGGGCTGGGCATCGCCCTCCCCTACTTCGCGGGCTTCGGCGGGTTCATGTTCGTCATCGCGGTCTCCCTCCAGCAGGGCCTGCGCCTCGGGCCGGTCGCGGCCGGCTGGGCCCTCGTCCCGATGGCCGTCGGCTACTTCTGCGCCTCGCTCGCCGGCCCGCGGCTGATCGGCCGTTTCGGCAGCCGGGTCCTCACCGCCGGCGCCGTCGTCCAGGCCGCGGGCCTGGCCACCCTCGCCCTCACCGTCCTCGCCGACTGGCCCGGGCTCACCCCGCTGCGGATGGCCCCCGGCGTCGCGCTCGCCGGCATCGGGCAGGGCCTCATCGGCACCCCGCTCTTCCGGGTCATCCTCTCCAAGGTGCCCGCCGACCGCGCCGGCGTCGGCAGCGGCGTCCTCGCCACCGGCCAGCAGGCCAGCCTCGCCCTCGGCGTCGCCACCCTCGGCACGCTGTACCTGGCGCTCGCCCCCGCCCTCGGCCAGGACCGCGCCCTCGTCCTCTGCCTCGCCCTCCAGCTGCTGGGCTCCTTCACCGTCCTCCTCCTCACCACCCGCCTGCCCCGCACCATCGGCTGACAGCGCGGCCGAAGGATGACGATCTTTCCTCGGTCACCAGGTGCGCGGGACCGGTCGGTCCCGCGCACCTGCCGTCACCACCGGTCGATCCGCCCGATCGTTCCCGCCGCGCGGGCACCGCGCGGCTAGGCTGGTGGCCGAAGGGGAACCGCACGGGACTCGACGTGGAGGAGTTGATCATGAGCACCGCCTCGGACCTGCCACTCCCGGCGCACCGCCCGCCCGAATCCCACCCGCTCAGGACCATCCGGGAGATCCGCGAAGCCCTGGCCCCCGAACAGGCCGAGCACTTCGACGCCGAACTCGCGGACACCGACATCGCCGCCCTGCCCGAGATGATCCACCGCTGGGCGACCCTCGGCGGCGACGGTTTCGTCGATCACCTGCTGTCGACGCCCTTCGACGGGCTGGACTTCGGAGACCGCTCCTACGACGACACGGCGAACGGCGAGTGATCTACCTTCTCGACACGAACGTGGTCGCCGAGCTCACCAGCCGGCCGAGGCCCGCACCGGCCGTCCTCGCCTGGATCCGCTCGATCCCGGCTCCCGACCTGTTCCTGAGCGTCATCACCATCGCCGAGATCGAGGCGGGCGTCGCGCTGGTGTCGGACCCGGTACGCCGAGGCGTTCTCGAACTGGCCCTTCATGGCATCCGCCACGAGTACCACGGCCGGATCGCCGCCATCGGGGAGGTGGAGGCCCGCGCCTACCTCGATGTGCACCGCACGCTCAAACGCGCGGGATCGACCGTCGATCCGCCCGACACATTGATCGCCGCGACTGCGATCGCGAACGGTTGGACCGTGGCCAGCCGCAACATCAAGCACCTCGCCCGTACGGGCGCCCTCACGCTGAACCCGTGGGAGTACCAGGGGTAGCGGGATCAATTCATTGGCCGCCGGCCACCCCTTTGTGTCAGCATGACGATATGACGAACGTGGAGATCGGGAACCCGCTGGACGCCCGCAACCGGGCCGACCTGGTGGCGGCGGTGGCGGCCGGGGCCAGGCCCAGGTGGCTGATGTTCTGGGGACACCGGCCGCAGCGGGACGGCTCGATCGGGCCGGGATCGCTCAGCCAGTGGTGGCCGTCCGCCTTCACCGTGGACGGGGTGCGGTACGCCACCGCCGAGCACTGGATGATGGCGGGCAAGGCGCGGATGTTCGGCGACGAGGCGATCGTGCCGCGGATCCTGGCCGCGAAGTCCCCCGCCGAGGCGAAGAAGCTGGGCCGGCAGGTCCGCGGCTTCCGGGACGCGGTGTGGACGGCCGGACGCTTCGAGCTCGTCGTCGAGGGCAACCTCGCCAAGTTCGGGCAGGACGAGGCGCTGCGGGAGTACCTGCTCGGCACCGGCGGGCGGGTCCTGGTGGAGGCGAGCCCGATGGACCGGATCTGGGGCATCGGGCTGGCGGCGGACGACGAGCGTGCGGAGCACCCGGCGAGCTGGCGCGGGGAGAACCTGCTCGGCTTCGCCCTGATGGAGACCCGCACCCGGCTCGCCGGGTGACCGCCCCGACAGCGCGATAGGCACCCCGATCGCCCCGCGCGGCCGCCGCCGTGCCGCTCGCCGGGAGTGCCGGGAGGGCCGGGTGCGCCCTCCCGGACGCGAGTTGCCAACCAGTGGACGTACGGATGTAACGCTCCGGCCGTATTACGACGCCAGGATGACCAGATGTCAGGGTCAGGCACACAAACGGCGGGATGATCACCATGCGGACCACACAAGCGGACCAACGCACCCATCCGGTCGGCCACACGGAGCAGGACGTGGCCGAACTGCGCTCCGAGCTCGACGAGTTGCTGCGCGCCCGGCAGTACGCCACGGTGCGGGAGCGGCGGTTGGCCGACGCCGTGCGCCAGGCCGGCCCGGCCCCGGAGGAGGGGCTGCTGCGGCAGCTGACCCAGGCGCGCACGCTGCGCGAGGGGCTGGGCACGCGCTGCCTGGAGCTGAGCGACCAACTCCACTCCGCCGAGGGCCGGTTGCGCGACCTCATCCCCCGGCAGGCGACCGGCTCCCCGGCGGACGCCCACCCCCGCCGCCCGGAGGCCCCGGCCGCCGCGGCACCGCCGCCGGCCCCGGCCGCCGCACCCGCACCCGTCGCGCCGCCCGCACCGGTCGCACCGCCCGAGCCCCCCGCCCCGCCCCGGCGCCGCAGCGCCAATGAACTCGCCGCCATGGCCGAGCGGGTGGCCACCCTGCACCAGCACGCCGCCACCCGCGAACTCGCCGAACTGCTCACCCAGGCCGCCACCCTGCTGGCCCCGGCCGACGTGGCCCACCTCGCCGGGCTGCTCGGCCGGCGCGGACCGCAGGGCGCCGCCGCGCAGCTGGTCCGGGCCGCCGCCCAGGCCGCCCCGCGGCAGGCCGCGCGGACCCTGGCCGAGCTACGGAAGGCCGAACTGGCCGAGGAGGCCGCCGCGTTGTTCCACACGCTGTGGAGCTACCCGGCCACCGCGCTGCCCGCCCTGCTGGCCGCCCTGGAGGACGCCGGCCAGCACGCCGACGGGCCCACCCTGCTCTGGGAGTGGGGCTCCGCCCCGATACCCGAACTCGCCGCGCTGGCAGCCGGGTTGCACGGCTCGGGCCGCGGCGTGGACGTCCGCACGCTGCTGCGCCAGGCGGCCGGGCGCCAGGTCGGCGAGCTCGCCGACCTGGCCACCGCGCTCCCGGCGCCGCTGGCCTCCGTCCTGCTGCGGGAACTGCCCGCGCTGCGCCCGCCCGGCGACCTGGTGCGCACCGCCACGGCGCTGCTCGGCCACCGCGAGCTGTACGACGAGCTGCTGACCGCCCTGCTCGCCGACCAGGCCCGCCACCGCACCACGCTGGCCGCGCTGCGCTCGGCCGACCTGCCGGTCACCCCGGCCGGCCCCCGCCGCTCCTGGTGGAACCGGCGCCAGCAGCCCCCGCAGCCGATGTAGCCCCCGACCGACCGACGTCACGCCCCCACGACAGCAGAGAGCCCCCGCACACCCGAAGGCGCACGGGGGCTCCCCCGACGTACCGGACTCAGCAGCCGATCAGTCGCGCGGCCAGGTAGGACTTCACCTGGTCGAGCGAGACGCGCTCCTGGGCCATGGTGTCGCGCTCGCGCACGGTCACCGCGTTGTCCTCGAGGGTGTCGAAGTCGACGGTGACGCAGAACGGCGTGCCGATCTCGTCCTGGCGGCGGTAGCGCTTGCCGATCGCGCCGGCGTCGTCGAACTCGACGTTCCAGGCGGTGCGCAGGTCGGCGGCCAGGCCGCGGGCCTTCGGCGAGAGGTCGGCGTTGCGCGACAGCGGCAGCACCGCGACCTTGACCGGGGCCAGGCGCGGGTCCAGCCGCATGCCGACGCGCTTCTCCATGACGCCCTTGGCGTTGGGCGCCTCGTCCTCGAAGTAGGCGTCGAGCAGGAAGGCCAGCATGGCGCGGTTGAGGCCGGCCGCCGGCTCGATGACGTACGGGAAGTACCGGTCGCCGGACTCCTGGTCGAAGTACCTGAGGTCCTTGCCGGAGTGCTCGCTGTGGACGGACAGGTCGTAGTCGGTGCGGTTGGCGATGCCCTCCAGCTCCGAGAACTCCTGGCCGCCGAAGTTGAAGCGGTACTCGATGTCCACCGTGCGCTTGGCGTAGTGGGAGAGCTTCTCCTTCGGGTGCTCGAAGAGGCGCATGTTCTCGGTGCGCAGGCCGAGGCCGACGTACCAGTCCCAGCGCTGCTGGAGCCAGTACTCGTGCCACTCGTCGTCCTCGCCCGGCTTGACGAAGAACTCCATCTCCATCTGCTCGAACTCGCGGGTCCGGAAGATGAAGTTGCCGGGGGTGATCTCGTTGCGGAAGCTCTTGCCGACCTGGGCGATGCCGAACGGCGGCTTCTTGCGCGAGGTGGTCTGCACGGCGCTGAAGTTGGTGAAGATGCCCTGCGCGGTCTCCGGGCGCAGGTAGGCCAGGCCGCCGGCCTCCTCGGTGACGCCGAGGTGGGTCTTCAGCATGCCCGAGAACTCCTTGGGCTCGGTGAAGGAGCCCTTGGTGCCGCAGTCGGGGCAGTTGATGTCCTGGAGGCCGTTGGCCGGCGGGTAGCCGTGCTTGGCCTCGTACTTCTCCTCCAGGTGGTCGGCCCGGTGGCGCTTGTGGCAGGAGAGGCACTCGGTCAGCGGGTCGTTGAAGGTCGCGACGTGGCCGGAGGCCTCCCAGACCTCGCGGGCCAGGATGACCGACGAGTCGAGTCCGACGACGTCCTCCCGCGCCTGGACCATCGCGCGCCACCACTGGCGCTTGATGTTCTCCTTGAGCTCGACGCCCAGCGGCCCGTAGTCCCAGGCGGCACGCGTGCCACCATAGATCTCGCTGCAGGGGTAGACGAAGCCACGGCGCTTGCTCAGGCTGACGATCGTCTCGATCTTGTCGGCGGCCACAGTGCTCTCTTCAGTACGACGGCGCGGTCAGGGCACGGCTGGTTGCGCGTACCCGAATACCTCAGATTACCGGCCATACGGGTACGTGATTCAAATCGGTTCCGACCGGACCGTGAAGGAGCCGCGGCCACCGTACGACTCGCACAGCTCACCCGCAGGATCCCCACCATTCGGCCGTCCGAGTGATTTGACAATCATTTCCATCTAAGATGAGAATGGTTGTCATGATGATCCGACGACGCGCACGAGCCTCCATAGCCCTGACCGCCACCGCCCTCGCCGCCTCGCTGCTCCTCACGGCGTGCGGCGGCGACAGCAGCGCCAAGGGCACGGACGGCAAGCTGAACGTCGTCGCGTCCTTCTACCCGATGGAGTTCCTCGCCTCGCGGATCGGCGGCGAGCACGTCAAGGTCACCGGGCTCACCGCCGCCGGCGTCGAGCCGCACGACCTGGAGCTCACCGCCAAGCAGATCGGCGCCGTGCAGAAGGCCGGTGCGATCGTCTACCTCAAGGGCCTCCAGCCGTCCGTCGACAAGGCGGTGGAGCAGTCCCACTCCAAGCACCGGATCGACGCCACCGCCGCCAGCCCGCTGGTCGACCACCACCTCGCGGAGGGCCACTCCGAGGGCGACGGCCACGACCACGACGGGGCCGCCGGCGACCCGCACCTGTGGCTCGACCCGACGCGGTACGCGGCGGTCGCCAGGAGCGTCGGCGACGAGTTCGCCAAGGCCGACCCCGCGCACGCCGCCGACTACCGGAAGAACACCGAGGAGCTGGTCGGCACGCTCACCGCCCTGGACAAGGAGTTCCAGGACGGCCTGCGGAACACGAAGACCAAGACCTTCGTCACCAGCCACACCGCCTTCGGCTACCTCGCCGAGCGCTACGGCCTCACCCAGGTCGCCATCAACGGCGTCGACCCCGAGTCCGAGCCCACCCCGGCCCGCCTCGCCGACGTGCAGAAGGCGGCCCGGGAGAACGACGTCACCACGATCTTCTTCGAGACCCTGGTCAGCCCCAAGCTGGCCGAGACGGTCGCCAAGGACCTGGGCCTGAAGACCGCCGTCCTCGACCCGCTGGAGGGCGTCAAGGACCCGGCCAAGGACGACTACCTGTCCGTGATGAAGCAGAACCTCACCAACCTGCAGGCCGCCCTCGGGGCCACCAGCTGACGGGACCACAGCACCCGATGAACACCGACACACCACCGGCCGTCCGCCTCCGCAACGCCGTCGCCTCGCAGGGCGGCCGGCCGGTGCTGCGCGGCGTGGACCTCACGGTCCGCGCCGGCGAGGTGGTCGCCCTGCTCGGCGCCAACGGCTCCGGCAAGTCCACCACCGTCAAGACCGTGATCGGCGCCGTCCCGCTGGAGCGCGGCGAACTGGAGCTGTTCGGCACCCCGTTCGGCCGGTTCCGCGCCTGGCACCGGATCGGGTACGTGCCACAGCGCACCACCGCCGCCTCCGGCGTCCCGGCCACCGTGCGCGAGGTCGTCTCCACCGGACGGTTGCCCCAGCACCGGCTGCTGCCGTTCCGCCGCAAGGACCGCGAGGCCGTGGACCGCGCGCTGGCCACCGTCGGCATGCTGGACCGCGCCCGGGACGGCGTCAGCGACCTCTCCGGCGGCCAGCAGCAGCGGGTGCTGATCGCCCGCGCCCTGGTCGGCGCCCCCGAGCTGCTGATCATGGACGAGCCGATGGCCGGCGTGGACGCCGCCAGCCAGCAGGTGCTCGCCGACACCCTGCGCGCCGAGGTGGACCGCGGCACCGCCGTCCTGCTGGTGCTGCACGAACTCGGCCCGCTGGAGCCGCTGATCGACCGCGCGGTGGTGCTGCGCGACGGCTGCGTGGCCCACGACGGCCCGCCCGTGCCCAACACCGGTCTGCACGCCCTGCCCGGCCACGACCACGTCCACCCGCACGCCGACCACACCCCGCCGAGGCTGCTCGCATGATCGACCTGACCGAGATGCTCAGTTACGACTTCATGCAGCGGGCGCTGCTCGCCGCCGTACTGGTCGGCGTCACCGCCCCCGCCGTCGGCATCTACCTGGTGCAGCGGCGCCAGGCGCTGATGGGCGACGGCATGGGCCACGTCGCACTGACCGGCGTCGGCCTCGGCTTCGTCTTCCAGACCAGCCCGGTCTGGATGGCCGTGCTGGTCTGCGTGGCCGGCGCCGTCACCATGGAGCTGGTCCGCTCGCGCGGCAACCAGCGCGGCGACATCGCCCTCGCCCTGCTCTTCTACGGCGGTATGGCCTGCGGGAAGCTGCTGGTCTCCAAGGCCTCCAAGGGCGGCGGGGCCACCGCGCTGGAGAGCTACCTGTGGGGCTCGATCCTCACCGTCTCCCCCGCCGACCTGGTCACCATCGCGGTGCTCGGCGCCGTGGTGATCGCGGTCACCGTGGGCCTGCGCCGCCAGCTCTTCGCGATCTGCCAGGACGAGGACTTCGCCAAGGTCACCGGCGTGCCGGTGCGGCTGCTCAACCTGCTGCTCGCGGTGATGGCCGCGGTCACCGTCACGGTCGCGATGCGGGTGGTCGGGCTGCTGCTGGTCAGCGCCCTGATGGTGGTCCCGGTGGTGGCGGCCCAGCAGCTCACCCGCTCCTTCGCCGCCACCCAGGCCGGCGCCATCGCCATCGGCGTGATCGTCTCGCTGACCGGCGTCACCACCTCCTTCGAGACCGAGCTGCCGCCCGGCCCGAGCATCGTGCTGCTCGCCATCGTGCTCTTCGCCGTGTTCACCGCGATCGCCACCCCGCTGGCCCGCCGCCGGCACCGCGCGGCCGCCGACACCGGGCCGCGGGTGTGCGACGTCCAACTGCCCCGGCCGACCGGTTCCGACGCGACCGAACCGGTGCACGGGGCGGGGCTGGCACAATGAGGTGCGAGACGCCGACACCCCCAGGAGGACCCACGGTGACCACCGCAGGCCAGTCGCCGCGCGCCCGCTCGACCCGGCAGCGCGCCGCCGTCTCGGCGGCCCTGGACGAGATCGCGGACTTCCGCAGCGCGCAGGAGCTCCACGACCTGCTCAAGCACCGGGGTGACTCGGTGGGCCTGACCACGGTCTACCGCACCCTGCAGTCCCTCGCCGACGCCGGCGAGGTGGACGTGCTGCGCACCGCCGACGGCGAGGCCGTCTACCGCCGTTGCAGCAGCGGGCACCACCACCACCTGGTCTGCCGCCACTGCGGCGCCACCGTCGAGGTCGAGGGCCCGGCCGTGGAGCGCTGGGCCAACTCGGTCGCCGCCGAGCACGGGTTCAGCGACATCGCGCACACCCTGGAGATCTTCGGCGCCTGCTCGGAGTGCGCGCGCAAGGTCTGAGGCACCTGCCCACGGGGCACGGAGCACACGGCGCAGGGCCCGCGGGACGTCGTCCCGCGGGCCCTGCGGCCGTTCCGGCGTGGCCGGCCTCAGCGCTGCGCCGGCAGCCCGCCCGGGGCCGGCACCTCGTTCGGGATCGCGCCGCCGAAGCGGCGGTCGCGCATCGCGTACTGCTCGCAGGCCCGCCACAGGTCGCGGCGGTCGAAGTCCGGCCAGAGCACGTCCTGGAACACGAACTCGGCGTACGCGGACTGCCAGAGCAGGAAGTTGGACGTCCGCTGCTCGCCGCTGGGGCGCAGGAAGAGGTCCACGTCCGGCATGTCCGGGTGGTACAGGTACTTGGCGATGGTCTTCTCGTTGACCTTCTTCGGGTCCAGCCGGCCGGCCGCGACGTCGGCCGCGATCGCCTGGGCGGCGTCCGCCAGTTCGGCCCGGCCGCCGTAGTTGACGCACATGTAGAGCGTCACGGCGTCGTTCCCCTTGGTCTGCTCCTCGGCGACCTTGAGCTCCTGGACGACGCTCTTCCACAGCTTGGGCATCCGGCCGGCCCAGCGCACCCGGACGCCCATCTCGTCCATCTCGTCGCGGCGGCGGTGGATGACGTCCCGGTTGAAGTTCATCAGGAACTTCACCTCGTCGGGCGAGCGCTTCCAGTTCTCGGTGGAGAAGGCGTACAGCGAGATGTTCTTCACGCCGAGCTCGATCGCGCCCCGCAGGACGTCCAGCACCACGCTCTCGCCGATCTTGTGGCCCTCGGTGCGCGGCAGGCCGCGCTCCTTCGCCCAGCGTCCGTTGCCGTCCATGACGATCGCGACGTGGTTGGGGACCAGCTCGCCGGGGATCTTCGGGGGCTGGGCGCCGCTGGGGTGCGGGGTCGGGGGGACGTACGTCCGCTGCTTGCCGCCGCCGAAGAGCCGTCGCGCTGCCATGTGCTCACTTCTCCACGTATCTCATCGAGCGGATGCCCCGCTCCAGGTGCCACTGCAGATAGGCCGCGACCAGGCCGCTGCCCTCCCGCCAGTACCGCGGCTCGCAGGCGTCGGCCGTCCGCCAGTCCCCTGACAACAGCGCCCCGAGCAGTACCAGTGTCTCAGGGGAGGGTACGGCACAACCGGGCACTCGGCAGTCCGCGCACAGCACGCCGCCCGCCTGGAGGGAGAAGAACCGGTTCGGCCCCTCCAGACCGCATTTGGCGCAGTCGGTGAAGCTCGCGCCGTACCCGTTGACCGCGAGCGAGCGCAGCAGGAAGGCGTCCATCACCAGGTGGGACTCGTGCAGCCCGGCGGCGAGGGTGCGCAGTCCGCCCACGAGCAGCAGGTACTGCTGCACGGCCGGCTCGCCCTCGTTCTCGGCGAACCGTTCCGCCGTCTCCAGCATGGCCGTCCCGGCGGTGTAGCGGCCGTAGTCGGTGACGATCGACCCGCCGTACGGGGCGATGGTCTCCACCTGGGTGCAGAGCGGCAGGCCGCGGCCGACCAGCTCGCTCCCCCGGCTGAAGAACTGCACGTCCACGTGGGAGAACGGCTCCAGCCGGGCGCCGAACTTGGACTTGGTCTTGCGCACCCCGCGGGCCACCGCGCGCACCTTGCCGTGCTGGCGGGTGAGCAGGGTGATGATCCGGTCGGCCTCGCCGAGCTTCTGCGCCCGCAGCACCACGCCGTCGTCCCGGAAGAGGCTCATCGGCGGACCTCGAACAGTGTGGACATCCCACCATTGTCCCCCAGCCCCCGCCCTCGCCGACCCGCCACCCGTGACGGCCCGCCCGGGCACCGCGGACGGTATCGGCGGGTGTCAGCGCGGGGCGCGGGTCGCCGCCTCCAGCAGCGCGGCGACGCGCTCCTGCGGCAGGTCCAGGCAGCGTCCGACGGCGGCCAGCGCCTCGCGCTCCTGCGGGAGGTAGCGGCCGTCGGAGAGGGCGATCTGGGCGCCGAGCAGCACCAGCCGCTCGCGGCCCTGCCGGGCGAGGTGGGGGGCGAGCGGTTCGAGCGCGGCGTGCAGTTCGACGGCGAGGCCGCCGGCCTCCCCCAGCCTCCGGCCGGGAGGTGCCCCCAGTTCGTGGGCGTCGTAGAGTTCGCCGCCGAGGCCGGAGAGCGCGGCGAGCGCCGCGAGGACCTGGGCCTCGCCGCAGTCGTCGAAGCCGGCCTCCCGGACCACCCCGCAGGCCGCCTCGCGGGCGTTGCGGTGACCGGTGCCGCCGGCGGCCAGCATGGCCAGCGCGACGGTGTACTGCGCGTCGCGCAGCAGCCCGGTCAGGCGGACGCAGGTGGGCTGTTCCAGGCTCTCGACGCCGTAGCGGCCGTGGCAGAAGGTGCACTGCACGCAGCCGAGGACCGGGCCGAGCGGCAGCACCGGGGTGCCGAGGATCCGCAGCCACCGCCGGCCGTGCTGCCGGCGGTAGTTGCGGTCTCCGCCGCAGCCTGGACAGAAGAAGTCACCGAGAACGTCAGTCCGCCACCGCGGGCGGACACCCCACAACCCTGTCACGGCGCCAACTCCCCAGACATGGCAGGCGGCCTGCCACAACCATGGGCAGGTCACGCGACCGGAACCCGGACCGTCCCACCGGCCCGGTTCTCCGGTGCGTCGATGTTGCCACGGTTAAGGGCACGTGTCAGCACCCCCAACGGAGAAAAATGTGGCGCAGGCCACACCCCGGCCGGACAGCGGGGCGGGCCGCCCCGGAGGGCGGCCCGCCGTGGTCCACTCGTGGGGGTCAGCCGCGCTGCGAGCGGTTGACGGCGCTGATCATCGCCTTCAGCGAGGCCAGCACGGTGTTGCCGTCGACGCCGACGCCCCACATCACCCTGCCGTCCACCGCGCACTCCACGTACGCGGCGGCCTGGGCGTCGCCGCCCTCGCTCAGCGCGTGCTCGCTGTAGTCCAGCACCCGGACGTCCACGCCGATCTGGGCCAGCGCGTCGGCGAAGGCGGAGACGGGACCGTTGCCGTGGCCCTGCAGGGCGACCTTGACGCCGTCCACGACGGCCTCGGCGGTCAGCGCGTCCCGGCCGTCCTCGGTGGTCAGGGTGCGCGATCCGCTCAGCGAGACGCGGCCCCACGGGTTGTCGGTGGTCGGCAGGTACTCGTCCTGGAAGACCGCCCAGATGTCGGCCGGGGAGACCTCGCCGCCCTCGGCGTCGGTCTTGGCCTGGATGATCCGGGAGAACTCGATCTGCATCCGGCGCGGCAGGTCCAGCTTGTGGTCGTTCTTCAGGACGTACGCGATGCCGCCCTTGCCGGACTGGCTGTTGACCCGGATGACCGCCTCGTAGCTGCGGCCGACGTCCTTGGGGTCGATCGGCAGGTACGGCACGCCCCAGGTGTGCTGCCCGACCGGTACGCCGGCCGCCTTCGCGTCCGCCTCCAGGGCGTCGAAGCCCTTCTTGATGGCGTCCTGGTGCGAGCCGGAGAAGGAGGTGTACACCAGGTCGCCGGCGTAGGGGTGGCGCTCGGGCACCGGCATCTGGTTGCAGTACTCGGCGGTGCGGCGGATCTCGTCGATGTCCGAGAAGTCGATCATCGGGTCGACGCCCTGGGAGAACAGGTTCATCCCGACGTTGACCAGGTCCAGGTTGCCGGTCCGCTCGCCCTGGCCGAACAGACAGCCCTCGACGCGGTCGGCGCCGGCCATCACGGCCAGCTCCGCGGAGGCCACGCCGGTGCCGCGGTCGTTGTGCGGGTGGGTGGACAGACAGACGAACTCGCGGCGGGACAGGTTCCGCGACATCCACTCGATCTTGTCGGCGTAGACGTTCGGGGTGGAGCGCTCGACCGTGGTCGGCAGGTTCAGGATGATCTCGCGGCCCTCGCCGGGCTGCCAGACGTCCATGACCGCCTCGCAGACCTCCAGCGCGAAGTCCAGCTCGGTGTCGATGAAGATCTCCGGCGAGTACTCGTAGCCCAGGACGGTCTCCTCGCCCAGCAGCTTCTCCGCGTACTCCATCACCAGGCGGGTGCCGTCGACCGCGATCGCCTTGATGTCGTCCTTGCTGCCCTTGAACACGACCCGGCGGAACAGCGGGGAGGTCGCGTTGTACAGGTGGACGGTCGCGCGCGGCGCGCCCTTCAGGGACTGCACGGTGCGCTCGATCAGGTCCTCGCGCGCCTGGGTCAGCACCGAGATGGTGACGTCCTCGGGGATCGCCCCCTCCTCGATCAGCGACCGTACGAAGGCGAAGTCGGTGGCGCCGGAGGACGGGAAGCCGACCTCGATCTCCTTGTAGCCCATGCCCACCAGCAGGTCGAACATCTTGCGCTTGCGGGCCGGGGACATCGGGTCGATCAGCGCCTGGTTGCCGTCCCGCAGGTCGGTGGACAGCCAGCGCGGGGCCTTGGTGATCACCTGGTCGGGCCAGGTGCGGTCCGGCAGGTCGACGGTGCCGAAGGGCACGTAGCGGTGGAACGGCATGCCCGAGGGGCGCTGGCGCACGGAGGCGGCGGTGATCGGGGTCGGACGGTCGACGAACGCGCGGGCGGCGGGGATGGACACGGCGGAGCTCTGCTCGGTCATGGAGTTGACTCTCGTCTTCCTGTGATGCGGGGCTGGTCGGGGCGGAGTGGACACCCGACAGGCCGGCCTGCTGCCGCTCGCGATCCGTCGACGGATCGCCCGTTACATACGCGCAGCACAGTCCCCGCGGCGAGGGAGCCGGCCCCTGATGGACTACAGGCCCTCGACGCGGCAGCTAAGAAGAAGCAGCCCGTGACGCATGATGTCTCCCAGCGTAACCCAGCGCAGCGCGACCCCGAAGTGAACCGCGCGACGTTTCCACTCCTTGAGACGGCGCCGTGGACACGCCGCGAACCTCCGAGGGCGCCCACGCGCCCCCGTCCGCACTGATGACAACACGTCATGAATGCCTCACCCTGGGCGACATGACAGCAGACACGCCGCTCTGCGCGATCGTCCCGCCGTACATCCTGGACCGCCTCGCCGAGGACGGTCACCCGCCCGCCACCCGCTCCCTCGCCCTCGACTCGGTGCACCGCACGGCCCGGCTGGCCGCGATGCTCCCCCAGTCCGGCTCGACCCGCCTGGAGCGGATCGTCTGCGACACCGGCCACACCGAGCAGCTGCCCGGGCGCACCGTCCGCTCCGAGGGCGAGCCGGCCTGCCCGGACGAGTCCGCCAACCGCGCCTACGACGGCCTGGGCGCCACCCACCGGCTCTTCGAGGAGGCGTACGGGCGCCACTCGATCGACGGCTACGGGATGCGCCTGGAGGCCACCGTCCACTACGGGCACCGCTACGACAACGCCTTCTGGGACGGCTCCCGGATGGTCTTCGGCGACGGCGACGGCGTGATCTTCAACGACTTCACCGTCTCGCTCGACATCATCGGCCACGAACTCGCCCACGGCGTCACGCAGTTCACCGCCGGCCTGGAGTACCGCGGGCAGTCCGGCGCGCTCAACGAGTCGATGTCCGACGTCTTCGGCTCCCTGGTCAAGCAGTACGCGCTGGGGCAGGACGCGAGCGAGGCCGACTGGCTGATCGGCGCCGGACTGCTCGCCCCCGGGGTGCAGGGCTCGGCGCTGCGCTCGCTGCGGGCGCCCGGCACCGCGTACGACGACCCCCGGCTCGGCAAGGACCCGCAGCCGGCCCACATGCGCGACTACGTGCGCACTACCCAGGACGCGGGCGGGGTGCACATCAACTCCGGCATACCGAACCACGCCTTCTACCGGCTCGCCACCGCCCTCGACGAACCGGCCTGGGAGCGGGCCGGCCGGATCTGGTACGACGCGCTGACCGGTCGGCGGATCACCGCCAACGCGGGCTTCACGCTCTTCGCCCGGGCCACCGTGGCGGCGGCCCGGACCCGCTACCCGGAGGACCGCGCGCTCGCCGACACGGTCACCGCGGCCTGGGCGCAGGTGGGCATCAGCCCGGGTTGAGGGCCGCTTAAGGCAAAGGTCGGGGAAAACCCCGGCAAACCCCATCCCTGCGTAGCACCATGGACACCATGCGTATCCAGGTGACCCGGACCGGCGGCTTCGCGGGAATCGTCCTCCGCGCGGAGCTCGACACCGCCGAGCGCACGGACGCCCCGCACGTCCACGCCCTCGCCCGCGAGGCCGTGGCGGGCGGGCTGCGGGCGCCCTCGTACGGGGTGCCCGACGGCTTCCACTACGAGATCACCGTCGACGGCCGGACGGTGCACTGCGCGGACCCGAAGCTCACCGAGTCGCAGCGGGAGCTGGTCTCGCTGGTGCTGCGCGAGGGCGCGTGACGGGCTCCCGCCCGCCGCGCGCCCCCGCCGGGGGCCGGTTCAGAAGCCGAGCTTGCGCAGCTGCTTGGGGTCGCGCTGCCAGTCCTTGGCCACCTTGACGTGCAGGTCGAGGTAGACCGGCGTGCCGAGCAGCGCCTCGATGTGTTTGCGGGCCGTGGTGCCGACGTGCTTGAGCCGTGAACCCTTGGCGCCGATGACGATCGCCTTCTGGCTCTGCCGCTCGATGTAGACGTTGGCGTGGATGTCCAGCAGCGGACGGTCCGCCGGGCGGCCCTCGCGCGGCAGCATCTCCTCGACCACCACCGCGAGCGAGTGGGGCAGTTCGTCCCGGACGCCCTCCAGCGCGGCCTCGCGGATCAGCTCGGCGACCATGATCTGCTCGGGCTCGTCGGTGAGGTCGCCGTCCGGGTAGAGCGGCTGGCCCTCCGGGAGCAGCTTGGCGATCAGCTCGCCGACCAGCTCGACCTGCTTGTCGCCGACCGCCGAGACCGGGATGATCTCGGCCCACTCGAAGCCCAGCTCCTCGCCGAGCTGGTGGACGGCGATCAGCTGCTCGGCCAGCCGCTTGGAGTCGACCAGGTCGGTCTTGGTGACGATGGCGACCTTGGGGGTCTTGCGGATCTCGGCGAGCTCCTTGGCGATGAACTTGTCGCCGGGGCCGAGCTTCTGGTCGGCGGGCAGGCAGAAGCCGATCACGTCGACCTCGGCCCAGGTGCTGCGGACCAGGTCGTTGAGGCGCTCGCCGAGGAGGGTACGGGGCTTGTGCAGCCCGGGGGTGTCGACCAGGACGAGCTGCGCGTCCGGGCGGTGCACGATGCCGCGCACGGTGTGCCGGGTGGTCTGCGGGCGGTCGGAGGTGATCGCGACCTTCGTCCCCACCAGGGCGTTGGTCAGCGTCGACTTGCCCGCGTTGGGCCGGCCGACGAAGCACGCGAAGCCGGAGCGGTACGGGGAGGGGGAAGGGGCACTCATGGGCCCCATTCTCCCTGATCGATCGGAGCGGAACCGACCGCCCGCCGGTCGCCGCCCCGGGTCACCGTCCGGCGTTCACTCCTTCTTGCCGCCGAACGCGGCGCTCAGCCCGGAGACCAGCACGATCAGCAGGAAGGCGACCGATCCCCAGAGCCAGAACGGCGAGCCGGTCTCCTGCCATTTGCCCATGCCCATGATCCCGAGCAGCAGTCCCGCGAAGAACGCGTACGGCCCCATCTCCCAGCCCCCCTCACCGCCACACTCCCCGGTGAGATTATCCGCCCGACAGACGGCGGAAGGCGCCCGGGTCTCCCACCCGGACGCCCGCCACGACCACGGGCGCGGCCATGGGCACGGCCACCGCGGCGGCCGGCCGGGGCCCGTTCGGAGCCCGCCCGGCGCCGGGCCTCAGCGCGCCTCGGCGGTCAGCCGCAGCACCCCGTCCGGACCGGCCAGCAGCACCGGCGTGCCGGCGCCGCCGAGGTCCCGGACGGCCGCCAGGTCGTCCTCCGCCAGCTCCCGCGCCTCGCCGACCACCGCGGCCGCCTCCAGCGAACGGGCGCCGCTGGCCACCGCCATCGCCACCGCCGTGCGCAGCGCGCTCAGCCGCAGCGAGTCCAGCGCCACCGTGCCGGCCACGTAGGTGCGGCCGGTCTCGTCACGCACCGCGGCCCCCTCCGGGACGCCGTTGCGGGCGCGGGCGGAGCGGGCCAGGGTGATGATCTTCTTGTCTTCGGGGTCGAGCTCGACGATGTCACTCATGCCGCTGAGCATAGGCGCCCCGGATCGGGGCCCGGATCAGTGGCCGATCGGGTCGGATCAGTGGCCGATCGGGTTGGGCGGCCCGGGCTTCATCACCTTCACGAAGGTCTTCGGACCGGACGGCAGCGCCTGCTCCTCCCCGGTGCGCTTGCGCCAGTACGGGTTGTCGTGCGGCAGGTGGCTGCTCACCCTGCCGTACATGCCGAACGTCAGCACGGCGAACCCGAAGATGAAGGCGAACAGCACGTTGGACATCCGGAAGTTGAGGATGTTCGCGTCCGGCCGGCCGAGCACCGTGAGCCCGTAGAAGCCGGAGAGGATGAACAGCACGCCGACCGACATGTTGATGTTGGAGGCGATGTTCCCGCCGATCAGCGCGCCGACGATCAGCACGCCGCCGGCCACGAGGGACAGGATGCTGAGCGCCCCGTTGGTCGACATCCCCGCGACCTCGTCCCCGGAGGTGTTCAGGAAGGTCGGATGGCCGGCCAGGCCGAGGCACCCGAAGACCAGCAGGAACACCCCTCCGAGCCCGGCACCGATCCGGTACACCTGGGCCAGCTTGTGGTCGACCGGCAGTTCGTCTTGCAGCTTCATGGTGACCTCCACCATGGTCCTGGAACGCTATGCCTGGTGGTCCGCCGGGAGGAACGGCGCCTCGTGCAGGTAGAGCGAGCCGCACTGCTGGCAGCAGGGCCGCTCGGTCTTCCCCCAGGCGTCCTCGCTCTCGTTCTCGGCGTCCTCACCCATGGTCCGCCCGCACATCGCCGTCGAGGGATCGTTGTCCCGGACCACGTGCCAGGTCTTGACCCCGCCCGTCCGGCCCCGCGGGCCGTACTCCGCGCGCAGTAGATGAGTCATGACCTCATGGTCGGACGACGGCGCCCGGCCCGGCAACTCGGCCGGACCGGGCGCCGTCACCGGGTCTCACTCCGCGGGCCCGTCCGGCTCCTCCTCGGAGGGCTTCCGGACCGGGGCGGCCACCATCGAGCCGATCCGGTTGCGCCGGCCGGCCGAGGACTCGGCGGTCAGCCGGATCGCCACCAGCTCGGTGGGCGCCTCCTCCGGCAGCGGGATCTCGCAGGACGAGCCGGGGATCGGCACCCGGCCCAGGTGCTTGGCGAGCAGGCCGCCGACGGTCTCGACGTCCTCGTCCTCCATCGCGATGCCGTACAGCTCGCCCAGGTCCTCGACCAGCAGTCGGGCGGTGATCCGGAACGAGCCGTCCCCGAGGTCCTCGACCGGCGCCATCTCCCGGTCGTACTCGTCGGTGATCTCACCGACGATCTCCTCCAGGATGTCCTCGATGGTCACCAGGCCGGCCGTGCCGCCGTACTCGTCGATCACGATCGCCACGTGCGAGCGCATCTGCTGCATCTCGCGCAGCAGGTCGGCGGCCGGCTTGGAGTCCGGGACGAAGACCGCCGGGCGCATCACCCCGCCGATCTCCTCGGCCTCGGCGTCCCGGTTGATGTGGGTGCGGCGCACGAGGTCCTTGAGGTAGACGATGCCCACCACGTCGTCCTCGTTGTCGCCGACCACCGGGATCCGGGAGAACCCGGAGCGCAGCGCCAGGGTCAGCGCCTGCCGGACGGTCTTGTGCCGCTCGATCATCACCAGGTCGGTGCGCGGCACCATCACCTCGCGCACGATGGTGTCGCCGAGCTCGAAGACCGAGTGCACCATGCGGCGCTCCTCGTCCTCGATCAGGTCGTCCTTCTCGGCGAGGTCCACCAGGGCCCGCAGCTCCGCCTCGGAGGCGAACGGCCCCTCCTTGTACCCCTTGCCGGGGGTCAGCGCGTTGCCGAGCAGGATCAGCAGCCGCGGGATCGGCCCGAGGATCCGGGCCAGCGGCAGCAGCACGAAGGAGGCCGCGGTGACCGTGGTCAGCGGGTGCTGGCGGCCGATCGTGCGCGGGGAGACCCCCACCGCCACGAACGAGACCAGCACCATCACGCCGAACGCCAGCAGCACCGCCTGCCAGGTGGTGTCCAGGTTGCGCACGCACACCACGGTGACCAGGACCGCCGCCGCCATCTCGCTGGCCACCCGGATCAGGGTGGCCAGGTTGAGGTAGCGGATCGGGTCCGAGGCCAGGGTCAGCAGCCGGGCCGACCCCCGACGGCCGGCCCGGACGGCCTCCTCCGCCCGGAACCGGGAGACCCGCGAGATGCCTGCCTCCGCACACGCGGCCAGCCAGCCGAGCCCCACGAGCAGCACGGCACCGACGATGAAGCTCGTACTCCCCTCACTCACGGGCGCCGGGCCTCAGTGGGTGGTGGGGGCCGGCGAGATCCCGCCGAGGCCCCGGCCGGCCCGCCAGCCGTCGAGGATCCGCTTCTGGAGGGCGAACATCTCCTCCTCCTCGTCGGGCTCCTCGTGGTCGTAGCCGAGGACGTGCAGCACCCCGTGGACGGTGAGCAGCTGCAGCTCCTCGTCCATCGAGTGCTGGGACGGGGCCGCCTTGCCCTGCTGCTCGGCGACCTCGGGGCAGAGCACGATGTCGCCGAGCAGGCCCTGCGGCAGCTCCTCGCCCTCCTTGCCGGGGCGCAGCTCGTCCATCGGGAAGGACATCACGTCCGTGGGGCCCGGGAGGTCCATCCACTGGATGTGCAGCTCCTCCATGGCCGCGCTGTCCACCAGGATCACGGACAGTTCGGACTGCGGGTGGATCCGCATCTTGTCCAGGGCGTAGCGGGCGACGTCGAGGATGGACTCCTCGTCGGCGTCCCGGCCGGACTCGTTGGCGATGTCGATCGACATGACGGGCTGGTTACTCAGCTTTCGGTGCGATGGGACTGTCGGGGTGCGCGAGAGCTGCGCCGCGGGGCGGGCTTGCGGGCCGCGGGGGCGTTCTCCTCGGCCTCCTGCCGGGCGTCCCAGCGCTCGTACGCGTCCACGATCCGGCCGACCAGCTTGTGGCGGACCACGTCGGTGCTGGTGAGGACGGAGAAGTGGATGTCGGGCACGTCGGCCAGGATCTCCTGGACGACCTTCAGGCCGCTGCGGGTGCTGCCCGGGAGGTCGATCTGGCTGGTGTCGCCGGTGACGACCACCCGGGAGTTGAACCCGAGGCGGGTGAGGAACATCTTCATCTGCTCGGGCGAGGTGTTCTGGGCCTCGTCGAGGATGATGAAGGCGTCGTTGAGGGTGCGGCCGCGCATGTAGGCGAGCGGCGCGACCTCGATGGTGCCGGCGGCCATCAGGCGCGGGATGGAGTCCGGGTCCATCATGTCGTGCAGCGCGTCGTACAGCGGGCGCAGGTACGGGTCGATCTTCTCGTAGAGGGTGCCGGGCAGGAAGCCCAGCCGCTCCCCCGCCTCGACGGCCGGGCGGGTCAGGATGATCCGGTTGACCTCCTTGGCCTGGAGGGCCTGGACGGCCTTGGCCATCGCGAGGTAGGTCTTGCCGGTGCCGGCCGGGCCGAGGCCGAAGACGATGGTGTGGCGGTCGATCGCCTCGACGTAGCGCTGCTGGTTGAGGGTCTTGGGGCGGATGGTCCGGCCCCGGTTGGACAGGATGTTCGCGGTGAACACCTGGGACGGCGCCGGGCTGTCCGGGTCGTCCACGGCGCTGCGGAGCATGGCGATGGAGCGCTCCACGGAGTCCTCCGTCAGGGGTTGGCCGGTGCGCAGCACCAGCATCATCTCGTTGAAGAGCTGCTGGACGAGGGCGACCTCGGCGCGTTCCCCGGTGGCGGTCACCTCGTTGCCGCGGACGTGGATGTCGGCGGCGGGGAAACCCCGCTCGATCACCCGGAGCAGCGAGTCCGCGGTGCCGAGCAGGGTGACCATCGGGTGCTTCTCGGGGATGACGATCCGGGCGCTGGTGCGGCCGTCGTCGGCCGGCTCGGGACGCGACTGTCCGTTGGTACGGGTCTGCGATGTGTCACTCATAGGTCGGCGCTGGGGCCTGCCTCATCCCATCCGTGTCTCGTGGTGCCGCTCGGTCGGTCCGGGGTCACCAGGGTACGCCGCGGGCGTGATCGCCGTGGCGGGCGGCGACGCCGCACCCGTCGATGCTGGGGCAGAGCGGGCCGCGGGCGCGAGCGGTTTTCGCGCGCTCCCGCGGTGCCCGTACGCGCCCGGTGTCCGTCCGCGTTCAGCGCCGCGTTCAGCGCCGCGGGGGTACGGGTACCCGGGCGAGGTCCTCGGCCACCACGATCTCGCCGTCGAAGTGGGCGCGGGCCTCGGCGAGGTGCTGGGTGAGGTCGGGGTAGCGCTGCGAGAAGTGGGTGAGGACCAGGGTGCGCGCACCGGCCTCGGAGGCGACCTTGGCGGCCTGTCCGGCGGTGAGGTGGCCGTGGTCCTCGGCGAGGTGGCCGTCGGCGTCGGTGAAGGTGGACTCGATGACCAGCAGGTCGGCGCCCTCGGCGAGCTCGTGGACGCCGTCGCAGAGCCGGGTGTCCATGACGAAGGCGAAGCGCTGGCCGGGCCGGGGCTCGCTGACCTCGTCCAGGGTGATCCGGCGCCCGTCCAGCTCCAGGGCGCCCTGGTGCTGGAGCCGGCCGACGTCCGGGCCCGCGACGCCGAGGGCGGCCAGCCGCTCCGGCACCAGGCGGCGACCGTCGGGCTCGGTGAGGCGGTAGCCGAAGGACTCGACGGGGTGCGAGAGCCGGACGGCGTCCAGCGCGAAGCGGGCGCCGGGGGCGGGCAGCGGGCCGGGCTCCTCGATCGGACGGGGGCGCAGCACCGCGGTCTCGTGGAAGGCGGTGGCGTGCCGCAGCCGTTCGAAGTAGACCTCGCCGGAGGCCGGGAAGTAGACGTCCACCGGGTGTGGGACGCGGTCCAGGTTGATCCGCTGGATGACCCCGGCCAGGCCCAGGCTGTGGTCGCCGTGGAAGTGCGTGACGGCGATCCGGGTGATCTGCGTGGCGGAGACCCCGGCGTGCAGCATCTGGCGCTGGGTGCCCTCGCCGGGGTCGAACAGCAGGCCCTCGCCGTCCCAGCGCAGCAGGTAGCCGTTGTGGTTGCGGTGCCGGGTGGGCACCTGGCTGGCGGTGCCGAGGACGACGAGTTCGCGCTGGGACAAGGTCAGACCATGTCCTCGGTCATCGGCTTGCCGCCGAGCACGTGGACGTGGGCGTGGAAGACGGTCTGGCCCGCGCCCGCACCGGTGTTGAAGATCAGCCGGTAGTCGGTGACGCCCTCGCCCTCGGCCACCGCGCCCGCCTCGGCCAGCAGCTCACCGGCGATCTTCGGCTCGGCGGCGGCCAGTTCGGCGGCGTTCGGGTAGTGCACCTTGGGCACGACCAGGATGTGGGTGGGGGCCTTGGGGCTGATGTCGCGGAAGGCGAGGGTGCCCTCGCTCTCCCGGACCACCGTCGCCGGGATCTCCCCCGCCACGATCTTGCAGAACAGGCAGTCGGACTGCGGCTCGCCGGCCATCGGCTACTCCTCGCGCGGTGATCGTCGGTCGTTCACGGATGGTGATCGTCGTGTCGGCGGCAGCCTAGCCGAGCCGGGCGGCGCGCAGGGCCCTGCGGCGGACGATCCGCACACCGCAGGCCTCCTCGGAGTCCGGCATGTCGTCGATGACCAGGCTGAGGATGATCACGTAGCCGAGCAGCCAGCGCTTGAACAGGTGCCGCACCAGCGGGGTCCGGCGGGTCTTGGGGCGCACCACCCGGCTGCCGAGCAGGAACTTGCCCACGCTGAAGGCGGTCAGACGGGTGAGCACCACGTGGTTGACGAACGAGGTGGCCAGCGCGACGCCGGCCGCCGTGCCGACGTACGCGCCGAACGAGCCGCCCTCCCCCGTGAGCGCCTGAGCCGTCTTCAGACCGACGACGATCGCGAGCAGCCCGTCCAGGAAGGCGCCCAGGTAGCACCAGAAGTCGTCGGCGTGCTCGGGCACCCCGGGCATCTCCTGGTTCCGGACGGCCGGCCCCGGCGGGTGCTGCGCGTGCTGGGCGTGCTGCGGGTGCTGCGGGTGCTGCGGGTGCTGCGGGTACGGCTGCTGACCGTACGCCGGCTGTCCGTACTGGGACGGCTGCCCGTACGGCTGCGGCTGCCCGTGACCCTGCTGCTGCCCGTACGCCGGCTGTCCGTACTGCGGCTGCCCGTGACCCTGCTGCGGCGGGTACGGCTGCTGCCCGTACTGCGGCGGGTACGGCTGCTGCGGCTGGTGCCCGTACTGGGCGGGCGGCGGGTAGCCCTGTGCCATCGGTGATCCCCCGTGCTGCGGTCGTGCTGCTGTCGATCGAGAACAGCCCCGCATCCTACGGGGGCGGCGGGGGCCGGCCGGTCCGGCCCCCGCCGTCGCGTCACCCGGCCCTACACCGCGGGCAGTTCGGGCGCGGTGAGGGCGGGACGCTCCGCGAGGGCCGCCAGGGCGATCCGCACGCCCTCGGCGAGCTGCGGGTCCTCGCCGGCCGCCCACTGGTGCGGCGCGCAGGGCACCTCGACGTCCGGGTCGACGCCGTGGTTCTCCAGGCCCCAGCCGTAGTTCTCGAACCAGGAGGCGTACTTGGGCTGGGTCACCAGGGTGCCGTCGACCAGGTGGTAGCGGCTGTCGATGCCGATCACCCCGCCCCAGGTCCGGGTGCCGACCACCGGGCCGATGCCGAGCGCCTGGACGGCGGCGTTGACGATGTCGCCGTCCGAGCCGGAGAACTCGTTGGCCAGCGCGACCACCGGGCCGCGCGGCGCGTCCGCCGGGTACGGGACGTGGGAGGCGATGTCGCGGGCGAGGTCCCAGCCGATGATCTTGCGGGCGAGCTTCTCGATCACCAGCTGGGAGGTGTGACCGCCGCGGTTCTCCCGGATGTCGACGATCACGCCCTCCCTGGCCATCTCCACCCGCAGGTCGCGGTGGATCTGCGCCCAGCCGGCCACCTGCATGTCCGGGATGTGCAGGTAGCCGAGCCGCCCGCCCGACAGCTCGCGGACGGCGGCCCGCCGGCCGGTCACCCAGTCGTGGTAGCGCAGCGGCTCCTCGTCGGCGAGCGGGACGACCACCGGGTGGCGGCGGTCGGTGCCGTCCTTGCCGGCCACGGTCAGCTCGACCGGCTGGCCCGCGGTGCCGGCCAGCAGCGGGGCCGGGCCGGTGACCGGGTCGACCGGGCGGCCGTTGACCTCCAGGACGGCGTCCCCGGGCCGGACGGCCGCGCCGGGCGCGGCCAGCGGCGAGCGGGCCCGGGGATCGGAGGACTCGCCGGGCAGGATCC
Source organism: Kitasatospora sp. NPDC004240 (assembly GCF_053603215.1). NCBI lineage: Bacteria > Bacillati > Actinomycetota > Actinomycetes > Kitasatosporales > Streptomycetaceae > Kitasatospora > Kitasatospora sp. NPDC004240. The sequence goes on from NZ_JBSGFD010000017.1 coordinate 52,190, forward strand.
GCCCGATCACCCAGTGGTCGCCGTCCTTGACCAGGTCGGCGCCGAGCATGCCCTGCCGGCGGGCCGCCTCGGCGCCGTGGCCGTGCCCGGCCACGTAGGCGTGCGAGGTGCCCAGCTCGCCCTGGACCTCCCAGAGCAGGTCCACCAGGTCGTCGTGCGAGCCGAGCCGCTCGACCAGCGGGCGGTAGCGGGCCAGCGCGCCGGCCCAGTCGAAGCCGCCGAGGTCGGCCCGCCAGAAGTTGTCCCGCATCAGGCGGCCGTTCTCGTCGAACATCTGCCGCCATTCGGCCGCCGGGTCGACGGTGACCCGCAGCCGGTCGAGGTCGACGTCGATCTCGTCGTCGTCGCCGGAGGCCTTGTGGTCGGACGGGACGATCCGCAGCTGCCCCTCGTCCAGCACGGCGATCCGGCCGCCGTCGCCGCTGACCGCGAACGAGTCCAGCCCGGCCACCAGCTCCTCGGCGCGGCGCTTGCGGAAGTCGAAGCGCTCCAGCGTCGGGCGGGGCCGTTCGTCCTCCAGCGAGGCCGCCTCGTCGCCGAGCTCGCCGAGCAGCGGCACGCGGGTCCACAGCACGCCGTCCTTGACCGCCTTCAGGGTGCCGAAGCGGCCGCCCTCGACCGGGAACGGCACGATCCGGTCGGCGATGCCGTCCAGGTCCACCCGGGTGGCGGGCGGGCCGTCCGTGCCGCCCTCCTCGCCCTCCGACTTGCGGCCCTTGGGCTCGTCCTCCTCGCCGGCGACCGGCCGCCCGGCCCGCAGCGGCCCGAACGGCGACGGGGTGTCGGCGGCCAGCGTGATCAGGTACGGGCGGCAGCCGTTGGGGAACGACAGGTCGAAGACGTGCGAGTCGTAGACCGGGTCGAAGTTGCGCAGCGACAGGAACGCCAGGTGCTTGCCGTCCGAGGTGAAGGCGGGCGAGGTGTCCACGAAGCGCTGCGGGGTGGCCTCGCCGACCGTCCGGGTGGCCAGGTTGGCCAGCATGATCTGGCGCAGCGACCACGGGCCGAGGGTCGGACGCGACCACGCCAGCCACGCCGAGTCGGGGCTGAACACCAGCCCGCTGACCTCGCCGTCGGTGCTGTGCGCCAGCTCGTGCACGGCGCCGTCGGCGAGCGTCACCAGCAGCACCCGGCCGTCGTGCGCGGCCACCGCGGCCTGCTTGCCGTCCGGGGAGACCGCCAGGCCCAGCACCCGGCCGAGCCGGCCGGACGCCAGTCGGCGGCGCTCGGCGCCGAGCACCTCGGGGGCGTACTCCAGGGCGTCGTCGCCCTCGGCGTCGGTCACCCAGAGCACGCCCTGGGCGCCGTCCTCGCCCGGCACCACCCGGGCCAGCCGGGCCCGTACGCCGGGGGTCTCGTCCAGCACCCGGGCGGGGCCCTCGCGGTGGGTCAGCCAGTGCACGCCGCCGCGCACCACGACGGCGCCGGCCCGGCCGGTGCGGTCGGGGACGGCGGTCTCCAGCCAGTGCGCGGCGGACACCGGGCGGGGGCGGCGGCCGCCCCGGGGGCCGGCCAGCCGGACGTCGGGGCGGCGGGGCTCGGCGCCGTCGAGGTCGTCCAGCAGCCACAGGTCGCCGCCGCCGTGCCAGACCACCCGGGTGCCGTCGGTGGTGGCGCCGCGGGCGTAGAAGCCGTCCGGCGCGTCGGAGTGGCGGCGCAGGTCGCTGCCGTCCGGGAGGCTGGAGTAGAGCCGGCCGGCTCCCTCGTGGTCGGAGAGGAAGGCGATCCGGCCGCCGACCCACATCGGCGACTCCAGGTGCCCGTCCAGGTCGGCGTGGACCCGGGTGAACTCCTCGGTGCCGATCCAGAGCTTGCCCGCCTGGCCGCCCCGGTAGCGCTTCCACCAGGCCGGCTCCCGGCCGAAGGCCGACAGCAGCAGCGCGCGGTCGCCCCCCGGCTCCAGGGCGAGCCCGCCGATCGGCCCGTACGGCAGCCGCTCCGGCCGGCCGCCGTCCAGCGGCACGGCGTTCGCCCAGGTGCGGCGCAGGGTGGCCTCGCCGGCGGTGGTGACCGCGACCGGGCGGCCGTCCGGGGTCCAGCCGAGGAGCTGGGTCTGGTGGCTGCCCCAGTGGGTCAGCCGGCGCGAGGGCCCGCCGTCCACCGGGGCGACGTGCACCTCGGGGGCGCCGTCCCGGGTGGAGGTGAAGGCGATGTGCCGGCCGTCCGGGGAGAACCTCGGGCGGCGGACCGGCACCTGGTCGGCCGTCAGCCGCCAGGCCCGGCCGCCGTCCAGCGGGGCGAGCCAGACGTCGTTCTCGGCGACGAAGGTGACCAGGTCACCGTGCAGGTGCGGGTGGCGCAGGTAGGCGCCGACGGAGGTGCCGGGGGCATCGGTGCTCAGGGATTCGCTCACGCCGCCAATCTAGGCAGGCGCACCCACGGCGCGCGCCGTATTTCGGCGAGGGCGAACCCGCACGGGCTACCCGTGTCCCGGCTGGGGCCCGACTGGGGCCGGCTGGGGCCCGGCCGGGGTCGCCCGCGTCCCGCCCGCGCTCCCGGGCGTCAGCCCCAGCGGCCGGTGCGGCCCAGCAGCAGCGCGCCGGCGGCGACGCCCGCGGTGGAGGTGCGCAGCACGGACGGCCCGAGCCGGTACGGCGCGGCGCCGGCCCCGGCGAAGGCGGCCAGCTCCTCCGGCGACACCCCGCCCTCGGGGCCGACCACCAGGACGATGTCCCCGGCCACCGGCAGCGCGGCGCTCGCCAGCGGCGCGCCGCCCTCCTCGTGCAGCACCGCGGCCAACGCGGCCCCGGCCAGCAGGGGGGCCAGCTGCCGGGTGGTCATCAGCTCACGCACCTCGGGGAAGCGCAGCCGGCGGGACTGCTTGCCGGCCTCCCGCGCGGTGGCCCGCCACTTGGCGAGCGCCTTGGCGCCGCGCTCGCCCTTCCACTGGGTGATGCAGCGGGAGGCCGCCCAGGGGATCACCACGTCCACGCCGACCTCGGTCATGGTCTCCACGGCCAGCTCGCCGCGGTCGCCCTTGGGCAGCGCCTGGACGACGACCAGGCGCGGGCCCGGCTCGGGCTCCCGGCGGACGGCGGCCACGGTCACCTCGACGGCGTCCTTGCCGTGCACGGCCGCCACGAGGCCGTCCACGCCCAGCCCGTGCCCGTCCGCGAGGGTGACCGCCTCGCCCTGCTCCAGCCGCTTCACGGCGGCCGCGTGGCGCCCCTCCGGGCCGTCCAGGCGGATCACCGCGCCGGGGGCGGCGGTGGCGATCCGCTCGGTCTCGACGACGAACACGGGCGCGGTCATGGGGTTCCTCGGGGGCTGGTCGGGCGGTGGAACGACGGCGCCCGGCCACCCCGCGGGTCGCGGGGGCGCCGGGCGCCGCGGGGGCCGTCAGCGGCCGTTGAAGGCGTCCTTCAGGCGGGAGAACAGGCCCTGCTGGCCCGGCGCGAACTGGCCGGCCGGCCGCTCCTCGCCGCGCAGCACCGCGAGCCGGCGCAGCAGCTCCTCCTGCTCGGGGTCGAGCTTGGTGGGCGTCTGCACCTCGACGTGCACTATCAGGTCGCCCCGGCCGCCGCCGCGCAGGTGGGTGATGCCCCGGCCGTGCAGCGGGATCGACTGGCCGGACTGGGTGCCGGGCCGGATGTCGACCTCCTCCAGGCCGTCCAGGGTCTGCAGCGGCACCTGGGTGCCGAGCGCGGCCGCCGTCATCGGGATGGTGACCGTGCAGTGCAGGTCGTCGCCGCGGCGCTGGAAGACGGTGTGGGTGGTCTCGGCGATCTCGACGTACAGGTCGCCGGCCGGGCCGCCGCCGGGGCCGACCTCGCCCTCGCCGGCCAGCTGGATGCGGGTGCCGTTGTCGACACCGGCCGGGATCTTGACGGTCAGGGTGCGGCGGGCGCGGACCCGGCCGTCGCCGGCGCACTCCGGGCACGGGGTCGGCACCACGGTGCCGAAGCCCTGGCACTGCGGGCAGGGGCGGGAGGTCATGACCTGGCCCAGGAAGGACCGGGTGACCTGGGAGACCTCGCCCTTGCCGCGGCACATGTCACAGGTCTGCGCGGAGGTGCCGGGCGCGGCGCCCTCGCCGCTGCAGGTGGTGCAGGTGACGGCGGTGTCGACCTGGAGTTCCTTGGTGGTGCCGAAGGCGGCCTCCTCCAGGGTCACCTCCAGGCGGATCATGGCGTCCTGGCCGCGCCGGGTGCGCGAGCGCGGCCCGCGCTGGCCGGAGGCGGCGCCGAAGAAGGCGTCCATGATGTCGGAGAAGCCGAAGCCCGCCGCGCCCGCTCCGAAGCCCGCGCCCGCGCCGCCGTTGGGCGACAGCGGGTCCCCGCCGAGGTCGTAGACCTGGCGCTTCTGCGGGTCGGAGAGCACCTCGTAGGCGGCGTTGATCTCCTTGAACCGCTCCTGCGTCTTCGGGTCCGGGTTGACGTCCGGGTGCAGTTCGCGTGCCAGGCGCCGGAACGCCTTCTTGATCTCGTCCTGCCCCGCATCCCGTCGGACGCCGAGTACCGCGTAGTAGTCCGTGGCCACCAAATGCTCCGCTTGTTCCGCCTGTAGAAGTGCTTGCGACTGGTACCACCGCCGGAGGACCGGCGGCAGCGGTTCCTACGACTCGGCCAGGATCTGGCCCACGTACCGTGCCACCGCTCGCACCGCCCCCATTGTGCCCGGATAGTCCATCCGGGTCGGACCGATCACTCCCAGTTTGGCCACACTCTCGTCGCCCGAACCGTAGCCGACGGACACGACCGACGTGGAATTCAGCCCCTCGTAGGCGATCTCCCGGCCGATCCGGACCGTCATCCCGGCGTCCGCCGTCTCACCCAGGAGGCGGAGCAGGACGACCTGTTCCTCCAGTGCCTCCAGCACGGGCTGGATGGTGAGCGGGAAGTCGTGCCCGAAGCGGGTCAGGTTGGCCGTGCCGGCCAGCATGATCCGCTCCTCGTTCTGTTCGGCGAGCGCCTCGAAGAGCGTCGCCAGCACGGTGGTGACGGTCGGCCGGTCGGCCGCCTCGAACGCCGCCGGCAGCTCCTCCAGCAGGCCTGGCACCTCCGGCAGCCGCCGGCCGACGGCGCGCGTGTTGATCCGCGAGCGCAGGTCCGCGAGGACCGTCTCGCCGACCGTGCCCGGGCAGTCCACCATCCGCTGCTCGACCCGGCCGGTGTTGGTGATCAGGACCAGCATCACCTTGGCCGGGGCCAGCGTGACCAGCTCGATGTGCCGCACGGTCGAGCGCGACAGCGAGGGGTACTGGACCACGGCGACCTGCCGGGTCAGCTGCGCGAGCAGCCGCACCGTACGGGCCACCACGTCGTCCAGGTCGACCGCGCCGTCCAGGAAGTGCCGGATCGCCCGGCGTTCCGGCGCGCTCATCGGCTTGATCTCGGCCAGCTTGTCGACGAACAGGCGGTACCCCTTGTCGGTGGGGATGCGCCCGGCGCTGGTGTGCGGCTGGTGGATGTAGCCGTCCTCCTCCAGGGCCGCCATGTCGTTGCGGACGGTCGCCGGGGAGACGCCGAGGTTGTGCCGCTCCACCAGGGCCTTGGAGCCCACCGGCTCCTCGGTGCCCACGTAGTCCTGGACGATGGCGCGCAGCACCGCGAGCTTGCGGTCGTCCAGCGGACGGACCTCACCGGCCATGGGGCACGCACCTCCGTCTTCGCACGTTGTCCGTTATGACATGTTGCGGGCCGTTCTGGGAGGCCCCGGACTTGGCACTCGGGACAGCCGAGTGCCAGAACCGTACCTGCCAGTGTAAGGCCCGGGTCCGACGGCAGGAACGGCCCGTCCAGGGTGATCCTGCCCGCATCGCCAGGGTGACCGCACGCCGTCACTGCGCGCGACGGCGGCCCCGGTGGCAGCATCGGAAGCGGGACGGCGAACGGAGGAGCAGCGATGTCGACCTCGGGCCCGCACACCCGTTTCGCGCCCGACCGCGGACTCACCGGCCGGATGGTCGGGACCATGTTCGTGATCGGGCTGCTGTACGTCGGATTCACCGGCCTGCTGATCGCGCTGCTGCGCGGCGCCTGGCCCCTGGTACTGCTGGTCTCCGGCGGACTCTTCGTGGCGCAGTTCTGGTTCAGCGACCGGATCACCGAGAAGGCGATGGGCGCCCACCGGGTCACCCCCGAGCAGTACCCGCAGCTGCACGGCGCCGTCGACCGGCTCTGCGCGCTCGCCGACATGCCCAAGCCGCGGGTCGCGGTCGCGAACAACGACATGCCGAACGCCTTCGCGACCGGCCGCAACCCGCAGAACGCCGTGGTCTGCGTCACCACCGGACTGCTGCGCCGGCTGGAGCCCGAGGAGCTGGAGGGCGTGCTCGCCCACGAGCTGTCGCACGTCGCCCACCGGGACGTCGCGGTGATGACGGTCGCCGGCTTCCTCGGGGTGCTGGCCGGCGCGATGACCCGGATCGCCATGTACGGCGGCTTCCTCGGCGGCCGCAACAGCAACGACTCCAACGCGGCCGTCGTGGCGCTGGTCGTCCCGCTGGTGTCGATCGTGGTGTACGCGCTGAGCTTCCTGCTCACCCGGCTGCTCTCGCGCTACCGGGAGCTGGCCGCCGACCGCGCCGCCGCCCAGCTCACCGGACGGCCCAGCGCGCTCGCCTCCGCGCTGACCAAGGTCACCGGGCAGATCGCCCGGATCCCCACCGAGGACCTGCGCAGGGCGCAGCCGTACAACGCCTTCTACTTCGCCCCGGCGCTGAGCGGCCGCGAGAGCGCCGCCCGGCTGCTGGCCACCCACCCGCCGCTGGAGCGGCGGCTGGAGCAGCTGGCCCGGATCTCCGACGAGCTCGGCCACTGACCGGGCCGCCCCGCCCCTCCCGGGAAGGCAGGACCACCGTGGGACTCCTGGACGCCCTGTTCGGCCGCAGCAAGCCCGTCCGGCCCGACCTCGACCAGTTGTTCGGCATCCCCTCCGCCGCGCTCACCCTGGAGGCCGGGACCGGCTTCCGGCCGACCGGGCTGGGCTCGGTCTGCTTCGCCAGCGTCGAGGGCGGGGCGTTCGACGAGGTCGAACGGCAGGTCCGGGCGCTGCTGGACGCCGACACCGACCGCGGCGGGGTGCCGGTGGAGGCCTCCCGGGACGACTACGGCTACTCCTGGCTGCTCGCCCGGCACACCCCCGAGGAGCTGCCGGACCTGGTCAACGACCTGCACGCGGTCAACAGCGAGCTGGAGGCCAACGGCTTCGGCCCGCAGCTGCTCTGTTCCCTGGTCGGCTTCCGCGACGACCGGGGGCGCTCGCTCGCGCTGGTCTACCTGTACAAGCGCGGCACGTTCTACCCGATGTGCAAACGGCCCGGCCGGGAGAAGCGGGACAACCCGCTGGAGATCGAGATCTCCCACCTGCTCAGGAACGACCTCCGCGTCGAGTCGGACCTGTCCCGCTGGTTCCCGGTCTGGGGCGCCCCGGGGATGTGAGCCGCCCGCCGGCCGGCGAGTGACCGGCGAGTGACCGGCGGATGATCCGGCACATGCTCCGGCGCGTGATCCGGCGCGTGATCCGGCGGGTAATTCGGTGGCCCCGGGCCGCCGCGGGCCCTAGGGTCCGCCCGTGATCAACTGGACCGAGATCGAGGCCGCCGAGCCCACCCCCGCGCTGCTGGACGAGGTGAGCGCCGCACTGCGCTCCCCCGACCCGGAGATCCGCGACCTGCTCGCCTACGAGCAGCTGTGCCGCTGGGTGCCCCGGCTGGCGCCGTCCGAGCTGGAGCGCCTCGGCGACGCGATGGCCGCGCGCCTCTCGGACCCGGAGATCCAGGCCCGCACCTTCGCCCCGCTGGTCCTCGCCGAGATCGCCGACGCCGGCGTCTGGCAGCCGCGGTGGCTGGACGCCTTCGCCCGCTGGTACCCCGCCGAGACCGACCTGCGCGGCTGGCACCCGGAGCTCGGCTGGCTGCACGCCGTCGCGCACGGCGCCGACCTGCTGGCCGCCCTCGGCCGCAGCCCGCTGACGGCCGACCCGGGGCCGCTGCTGGCGCTGGCCGCGGCCCGGCTGACGGCGCCCACCGACCACGTCTGGGACGCCCTGGAGGACGACCGCCTCGGCCGGGCGGTCGCCGTGGTCCTCACCCGCCCCGGTCTGACCGAGGAGCAGGCGCTGGCCTGGCTCGACCCGATCGCCGCCCAGCCGCCGCGCCGGCCCTCCGCCGCGACCCCCGGCGTCCCCGCGAACGTCTCCAACACCCTGCGCACCCTGCGGATGGTGTCCGTGCTCGCCGACCGCGGCGTGCGCGCGGTCCGCGGCGGCGAGGCCCTGCCGGTCCGCCACTCCGAGGCCCTGCGCGCCCGGATCGCCGAGGTCCTGGTGGTCAACTCGCCGTTCACGGGCTGACGGCTCGTAGACTCCGTGGAATGCGCAGCCGCCCGTACGGACCCGACCTGACCCCGCCGTGGAAGCGACAGGGGCCCGCCCCGGAGGTGCCCGCCGAGCGGGACCTGGTGGTCGAGGAGGCGGCGACCGGCTTCTGCGGGGCGGTGGTGCGCTGCGAGAAGACCGCCGAGGGGTTCACCGTCACCCTGGAGGACCGTTTCGGCAGGCACCGGGTCTTCCCGATGACCCCGCGCGGCTTCCTGCTGGAGGGCCGGGTGGTCACCCTGGTCCGTCCCGCCGCGCCGGCCCCCGCCCGGGGCCCCGGCCGGACGGCCTCCGGCTCGGTCGCCGTCCCCGGCGCCCGGGCCCGGGTGGCCCGCGAGTCGCGCATCTACGTGGAGGGCCGGCACGACGCCGAGCTGGTCGAGCGGGTCTGGGGCGACGACCTGCGGATCGAGGGCGTGGTCGTCGAGTACCTGGAGGGCGTCGACGACCTGCCCGCGGTCGTCGCCGACTTCGCCCCCGGCCCCGGCCGCCGCCTCGGCGTCCTGGTCGACCACCTGCTCCCGGGCACCAAGGAGCAGCGCATCGCCGCCCGGGTGAGCGGCGAACACGTCCTGGTCGTCGGCCACCCGTACATCGACGTCTGGCAGGCCGTGAAGCCCTCCTCGGTCGGTATCCCCGCCTGGCCCGACGTGCCCCGCGGCGAGGACTTCAAGCTCGGCACCTGCCGCCGCCTCGGCTGGCCCGCCGACACCCCGGCCGCCTGGAAGCGCGTCCTCGCCTCGGTGGACTCCTGGAAGGACCTCGACCCGGCCCTGCTGGGCCGGGTCGAGGAACTGATCGACTTCGTGACCGCCCCGGACGGTCAGGCGTAGGTCTGGAACTCGCCGGTCTCCAGCGTGATCCCGAGGACGTCCAGCGGGACCGGGTCGCCGAACTTGGTGGTGCGCTTGGACCAGTACTCCGGCACACCCGACGCCGTATCGGTCCTGAGCTCCGCGAGGAGCAGGCACTCGCCCTTGATCGGGTCGACGACCAGATACGCCGGGACGCTGCCCTCGGCGTACATCTCCCGCTTGATCCGGTAGTCGCGGTCGACGCTGGTCCTGGACACCACCTCGACCACCAGGGCGACCGAGGGCGCGGGCAGCAGCCGGCCCTGCTCGGCGACCGCACCGCGTTCGAACACCACGAGGTCCGGTTGCGGCTCGCTGGCCTGGCCGGGGATGGCCAGATCCTGCGTGGTCAGCGCATGCCAGCGCTCGTACGGCGTCTGGTGCTGAATCGACCGGATGATGAGGTTGTGGACCATGTCCGGCCCGGCCATCATCACGATTTCCCCCCGAATGAGCTCGGCCTTGACTCCCTCCGGAACCTCCAGGTTCTGGAAGATCCCGGTCATCCGGTCATCGATGGCGGTCATCGCGCCCTCCCTCCGACGGCTGACACCCACGCTAACGAATCTCAGTCCACCAGGTCACGTACCACCGCGTCGGCCAGGAGGCGGCCCCGGAGGGTGAGGACGGCGCGGCCGCGCTCGTACGGGCCGGCGTCGAGGAGGCCGTCGTCCCGGTGCCGCCCGGCGGCCTCCAGGCCCCGGGCGGTGAGCAGGTCGAGGGGGATGCCCTCGGCGAGGCGCAGCTCCAGGAGGACGCGCTCGACGCGGCGGTCCTCGGGGTCGAGCACCTCGCGGGCCTGGGCGGGGGTGCGGGACTCGGCGAGGGCCCGCGCGTACGCGGCGGGGTGCTTGGCGTTCCACCAGCGGACGCCGCCGACGTGGCTGTGCGCCCCGGGGCCGGCGCCCCACCAGTCGGCGCCGGTCCAGTAGAGCTCGTTGTGGCGGCAGCGCGCGGCCTCGTCCGTGGCCCAGTTGGAGACCTCGTACCAGGAGTAGCCGGCCCGGGTGAGGGCCTCCTCGGCGATCAGGTAGCGGTCGGCGTGCACGTCGTCGTCGATCATCGGCAGCTCGCCGCGCTTGACGCGGGCGGCCAGCCGGGTGCCGTCCTCGACGATCAGCGAGTAGGCGGAGACGTGGTCGGGCCCGGCGCCGAGGGCGGCGTCCAGGGAGGCGCGCCAGTCGTCGTCGGACTCGCCGGGGGTGCCGTAGATGAGGTCCAGGTTGACGTGCTCGAAGCCGGCCGCGCGGGCCTCGGCGACGCAGGCCTCGGGCCGGCCGGGGGTGTGGTGGCGGTCGAGCAGCCGCAGCACGTGCGGACGGGCGCTCTGCATGCCGAAGGAGATCCGGGTGTAGCCGCCCTCGCGCAGCTCGGCGAGGTACGCCGGGTCGACGGACTCCGGGTTGGCCTCGGTGGTGACCTCGGCGTCCTCGGCGAGCCCGAACTCGTCCCGGATCGCGGCGAGCATCCGCACCAGGTCGCGGGCGGGCAGCAGGGTGGGCGTGCCGCCGCCGAGGAAGACCGTGCGCACCGGCAGCTCGGCGTCCCCCAGCACCCGCCGGGCGAGCCGGATCTCGGCGACCACGTTGTCGGCGTACGTCTCCTGCGAGGCGACCGCCCCGGAGGAGCGCAGCTCGGTGGCGGTGTAGGTGTTGAAGTCGCAGTAGCCGCAGCGGCTGGCGCAGTACGGCACGTGCAGGTAGAAGCCGAACGGCCGGCCGCCCAGCCCGTCGAGGGCGTGCGCGGGCAGGGAACCGTCGGACGGCACGGGATCGCCGTCGGGGAGTGCGGAGGGCATGTCCCCCATTGTCCCGTACGGCCCGAGTGATCCGGTGGGCCGTACGGGACGGGGTGCGGGTCAGGCCTCGACGGCGCCCGCGTACATCTCGGCGACGGCGTCCGCGTACTCGCGCTCGACCACCGGGCGCTTGATCTTCAGGCTCGGGGTGAGCTCGCCGTGCTCGACGTCCAGGTCGCGCGGCAGCAGGTGGAACCTCTTGACCGTCTGCCAGCGCTGGAGCGAGTCGTTGAGCCGCTTCACGAAGCCCTGGATCAGCTCGTGGGTGCGCGGGTCGGCGGTGACCTCGGCGTAGCCCTTGCCGTCCATGCCGTGCTCGGCGGCCCACGGCATCAGCACGGACTCGTCCAGGCCGATCAGGGCGGTGCAGTAGTTGCGGCCGTTGCCGATCACCAGGACGTTGCTGACGAACGGGCAGATCGCCTTGAGCTTGCCCTCCACCTCGCTGGGGGCGACGTACTTGCCGCCGGAGGTCTTGAACATGTCCTTCTTGCGGTCGGTGATCCGCAGGAAGCCGTCCGGGGAGAGCTCGCCGATGTCCTCGGTGTGGAACCAGCCGTCGGCCTCCAGGACCTCGGCGGTCTTCTCCGGCAGGTTGTGGTAGCCGCGCATGACGCCGGGGCCGCGCAGCAGGATCTCGCCGTCCTCGGCGATCCGGACCTCGGTGCCGGGCAGCGGACGGCCGACGGTGCCGACCCGGATGTCCTCGGCCCGGTTGACGCAGGAGCCGGCGCTGGTCTCGCTGAGGCCGTAGCCCTCCAGGATCGGCACGCCCGCGCCCACGAAGAAGTAGCCGATCTCCGGGGCGAGCGCGGCGCTGCCGGAGACCGCCCCGCGCAGCCGGCCGCCGAACGCGTTGCGGATCTTGGCATAGACCAGCCGGTCGGCCAGCGCGTGCTGGAGGCCGAGGCCGAAGGGCACGCCGTCGCGGCCGGTGGCGATCCGGTTCTCCTGGGAGATCCGGGCGTGGTCGCGGGCGACCTTGGCGGCCCACATGAAGATCTTGTACTTGGCGCCGCCCTCGGCCCGGGCCTTGCCGGCGATGCCGTTGTAGACCTTCTCGAAGATGCGCGGGGCCGAGGCCATGATGGTCGGGCGGATCACCGGCAGGTTGTGGATGATCCGGTCGACCCGGCCGTCCAGGGCCATCACGTGGCCGGTGGCGATCTGCCCGGAGATCAGCGTCTTGCCGAACACGTGCGACAGCGGCAGCCACATGAACTGCACGTCGTCGGCGGCCAGCAGCCCGCTGGCCTCCTGGGCCCGGCCCTCGTACGCCCAGCAGTCGTGCACCAGGCGCACGCCCTTGGGCCGTCCGGTGGTGCCGGAGGTGTAGATCAGGGTGGCCAGCTGCTCCTTGTCGAGCGCGGCGACGGCCTGCTCCACGGCGTCCGGGTGCGCGGCCAGGTACTCGGCGCCCAGCTGCTCCAGCTCGGCGAAGGTCAGCAGCTTCAGCCCGGCGGTCTCCGGGGTCTCCTCGGGCGCGTCGAAGACGATGACGGTCCGCAGCTCGGGAAGCTTCTCGATCTCCGAGACGGCCTTGGCGAGCTGGACGTCGTTCTCGGCGAACATGGCTCTGCAGCCCGAGTCGGAGAGGATGAAGGCCGTCTCGTCGGCGTTGGTGCTGGGGTAGACGGTCGTGGTGGCCGCGCCCGCGCACATGTTGCCGAGGTCGGCGAGGACCCACTCCAGCCGGGTGGAGGACGCGAGCGCGACCCGGTCCTCGGGGCGGATGCCCAGGGACATCAGGCCGGCGGCCACGGCCTTGACCCGGCCTGCGGTCTGCGCCCAGGTCAGCGAACGCCACTGCTCGGCGCCGGGGGCGCCGTCGGCCGCGTGCTCGTCCACCGGGGCGGGGTAGCGGTACGCCTCACCGTTCGGGGTGAGCGCCACCCGCTCCAGGAACAGGTGGGCGACGGAGGCGGGACGCCCGGCGACGATGTCGGCACTGCCGGAGTCGATCAGGGACTGCGCGGAACTCAACGAGGACCTCCGGAGGCGGGGGTGGCCGGGTGAGGGTGGTCGCGGCGGCCGTGGGGGCGGTCACCGGGCCCCCCGGGCCACCGGTCGGGTACCGGTCAGTAACAAGGGGGCATTCAGCAGCCTAGGGGGAAACCGGCCGTTCCGTAAGAGGCTGGGGCCACCTGGCACGGCCGTGCCTCCCCGGTGCAGCTCGGGCAAAGGACTGGACAAACCTCAGGGTCGCATCCCCGGAATCACCTGTGCGAGTCGACGAAACACCGAGAATTGGCGTGCGAACCCCGCCGCCGACGACGAGAGTGTGCCAGTGCTGATCAGACTGCTCAGGGCGCATCTGAAGCCCTACAACCGACCGGTCGCCGTGCTGGTGCTCCTCCAGCTGGTGTCCACCCTCGCGCTGCTCTACCTGCCCACGCTGAACGCCGACATCATCGACGACGGGGTGGTCAAGGGCGACACCGGCCTCATCCTGCGCATCGGCGGGGTGATGATCGCGGTGACCGTGCTGCAGGCCGCCTGCGCGATCGGCGCGACCTACTTCGCCGCCCGCACCGCGATGTCCGTCGGACGCGACCTGCGGGCCGCCGTCTTCGACCGGGTCCAGGCGTTCTCCGCACGCGAGGTCGGCCAGTTCGGCGCGCCCTCGCTGATCACCCGCACCACCAACGACGTCCAGCAGGTCCAGATGCTCGTCCTGATGGGCTTCCTGCTGATGGTCGCCGCGCCGATCATGTGCGTCGGCGGCGTGCTGATGGCGCTCAACCAGGACGTGGCGCTCTCCGCGCTGCTGCTCGCCGTGGTCCCGGTGCTCGGCGTCGTGGTCGTGCTGCTGGTGCGCCGGCTGCGCCCGCAGTTCCGTTCGATGCAGGAACGGATCGACACCGTCAACCGGGTGCTGCGCGAGCAGATCACCGGCATCCGGGTGATCCGCGCCTTCGTCAAGGACGGCCACGAGCAGCGCCGCTTCGCCGCCGCCAACCGGGACCTCACCGACGTCGCCACCACCGTCGGCCGGCTGATGGCCTTCATGTTCCCCACCGTGATGCTGGTGGTGAACGTCTCCAGCGTCGCCGTGCTGTGGTTCGGCGCGCACCGCATCGACAGCGGCGGCATGGAGATCGGCGCCCTGACCGCCTTCCTCTCCTACCTGATGCAGATCCTGATGAGCGTCATGATGGCCACCTTCATGTTCATGATGGTGCCCCGCGCCGAGGTCTGCGCCGAACGCATCCAGGAGATACTGACCACCCGCTCCAGCGTGGTGCCGCCCTCCGCGCCCGTCACCGAACTGCTCGACCGGGGCAACCTGGAGCTGCGCGACGTCGGGTTCCGCTACCCGGGCGCCGAGTCCCCGGTGCTGCGCGGCATCGACCTGGTCGCCCGGCCCGGCCGGACCACCGCCGTCATCGGCTCCACCGGCAGCGGCAAGTCCACCCTGCTCGGCCTGGTCCCCCGCCTCTTCGACGCCACCTCCGGCCAGGTCCTGCTGGACGGCACCGACGTGCGCGAGCTCGCCCCCGAGACCATCGCCGAGGCCATCGGCTACGTCCCGCAGAAGCCGTACCTGTTCACCGGAACGGTCGCCAGCAACCTGCGCTACGGCCGCCCCGAGGCCACCGACGAGGAGCTCTGGCACGCGCTGGAGGTCGCCCAGGCCAAGGAGTTCGTCGAGCGCTTCCCGGAGGGACTGGACGCCCCGATCACCCAGGGCGGCGGCAACGTCTCCGGCGGCCAGCGCCAGCGCCTGGCGATCGCCCGCGCCCTGGTCCGCCGGCCCGGCGTCTACCTCTTCGACGACTCCTTCTCGGCGCTCGACTACGCCACCGACGCCAGGCTGCGCCGGGCGCTCGCCCGGGAGACCGCCGACTCCACCGTGCTGATCGTCGCCCAGCGGGTCTCCACCATCCGCGACGCCGACCGGATCATCGTGCTGGACGAGGGCGCCGTCGTCGGCACCGGCACCCACGCCGAGCTGATGGCCGGCAACCCGACCTACCGGGAGATCGTGCTCTCCCAGCTCACCGAGGAGGAGGCCGCGTGAGCGCGCCGAAGAAGGGCCCCGCCGCCGCGACCGGCGAGGTGCGCAGCGACTCGCAGGCCGCCGCCGCCCGGCGCGGACCGGCCGGCCCCGGCCGGTTCATGGGCGGACAGGGCGCCGAGAAGTCCATGGACTTCAAGACCTCCGGCCGGCGGCTGCTCGCCCTGCTGCGCCCCGAGCGCCCCCTGCTCGCCGGTGTCGTCGGGCTCGGCGTGCTCAGCATCGGCTGCGCCGTCGTCGGCCCCATGGTGCTCGGCCACGCCACCGACCTGATCTTCGCCGGCGTGGTCGGCGGACGCTTCCAGGACCCCGGGGTGACCAAGGAGCAGGCCGTCGAGGAACTGCGCGGGCACGGCGACGGCGGCGTCGCCGACCTGCTCGCCTCGATCGACTTCACCCCCGGCCAGGGCATGGACTTCGACGCCATCGGCACGGTGCTGCTCTGGGTGCTCGGCATCTACCTGGCCTCCGCGCTCTTCGGCATCGCCCAGGGCCGGCTCGCCACCCGCGCCGTCCAGCGGGCCGGCTACCGGCTGCGCCAGGACGTCGAGGCCAAGCTCGCCCGGCTGCCGCTCAGCTACTACGACAAGCAGCCGCGCGGCGAGGTGCTCAGCCGGGTCACCAACGACATCGACAACATCGGCCAGTCCATGCAGCAGACCCTGGGCCAGGTGGTGAACTCGCTGCTCACCGTGGTCGGCGTGCTGGCCATGATGTTCTGGATCTCGCCGCTGCTGGCCCTGATCGCCCTGCTGTCCGTCCCGCTGTCGGTGGTCGTGGCCACCAAGGTCGGCAAGCGGGCGCAGCCGCAGTTCGTCCAGCAGTGGAAGTCCACCGGGCAGCTCAACGCGCACATCGAGGAGATGTACACCGGGCACACCCTGGTGAAGGTCTTCGGCCGGCAGAAGGAGTCCGCCGAGGTCTTCCGCGAGCACAACGAGGCGCTGTACGCCGCCAGCTTCCGCGCCCAGTTCATCTCCGGGATCATCCAGCCCGCGATGATGCTGATCGGCAACCTCAACTACGTCGCGGTCGCCGTGGTCGGCGGTCTGCGGGTGGCGAGCGGCGCGCTGTCGATCGGCGACGTCCAGGCGTTCATCCAGTACTCCCGCCAGTTCAGCCAGCCGCTCACCCAGGTCGCCAGCATGGCGAACCTGGTGCAGTCCGGCGTCGCCTCCGCCGAGCGGGTCTTCGAGCTGCTGGACGCCGCCGAGCAGAGCCCGGAGCCGGCCATGCCCGAGCGCCCGGACCAGGTCCGCGGCCGGGTCTCCTTCCAGGACGTGGCGTTCCGCTACGACCCGGACAAGCCGCTCATCGACGGCCTCTCGCTCAAGGTCGAGCCCGGCCAGACGGTCGCCATCGTCGGCCCCACCGGCGCCGGCAAGACCACCATGGTCAACCTGCTGATGCGCTTCTACGAGGTCAGCTCCGGGCGGATCACCCTGGACGGGGTGGACGTCTCCGCGATGGCCCGCGAGGAACTGCGCTCCAACATCGGCATGGTGCTCCAGGACACCTGGCTGTTCGGCGGCACCATCGCCGACAACATCGCGTACGGCTCCGCCGGGGCCACCCGCGAGCAGGTGGTCGAGGCGGCGAAGGCGGCGCACGTGGACCGCTTCGTGCGCACCCTCCCGGACGGCTACGACACCGTGCTCGACGACGAGGGCACCGGCGTCAGCGCCGGCGAGAAGCAGCTGATCACCATCGCCCGGGCGTTCCTCTCCCAGCCCTCGATCCTCGTCCTGGACGAGGCGACCAGCTCGGTGGACACCCGGACCGAGGTGCTCATCCAGCGCGCGATGGCCCGGCTGCGCACCGGCCGGACCAGCTTCGTGATCGCGCACCGGCTCTCCACCATCCGGGACGCCGACGTGATCCTGGTGATGGAGAACGGCTCGATCGTCGAGCAGGGCTCGCACCAGGAGCTGATCGCCGCCGGCGGCGCCTACGCCCGGCTGTACCAGGCCCAGTTCGCCGAGGCGGTCACCGAGGTCGACTGAGCGCGTGGCGCGGCCGGGCCGCGGCGTTCGCGGTACCCCGGGGCCGGGGCGGGTGACTCCCGCCCCGGCCCTCCGGCTTCCCGGGCCGCTCCGGTTCCCCTTCCGGGTACGCGCTCCCGCGGGTGACCGGATTCCCGTACGTGACCGGCCCGGCCCGGGGCGCTACCGTGGGCGGGTGCATGACGAACCCTCAGCGGGCAGGCCGGCGGCGCCGAACGGCACCGGGCCGCAGGAGACCCCGCCGGACGCCTTCGAGGCCAACCGGCGCTACCTGGGGTCGGTCGCGTACCGGCTGCTGGGGTCGTTCACCGACGCCGAGGACGTGCTGCAGGAGGCCTGGCTGCGCTGGCGGGCCACCGACCGGGCCTCCGTCCTCGACCCCCGCGCCTACCTGTCCACCGTGGTCACCCGGCTCTGCTACGACCAGCTGGGCTCCGCCCGGGCCCGCCGGGAGGCCTACGTCGGGGAGTGGCTGCCCGAGCCGGCCGTCTCCTACGAGGGCTCCCCCGCCTCCCCGGCCGAGCTGGCCGAGCTCGGCGAGTCGGTCTCGCTGGCGCTGCTCGCCGTCCTGGAGCAGCTGACCCCCGCCGAGCGCGCCGCGTTCGTGCTGCACGACGTGTTCGCGGTCGGCTTCGAGGAGATCGCCGGCACGCTGGAGCGCACCCCCGAGGCCACCCGGCAGCTGGCCTCCCGGGCGCGGCGTCGGGTGAAGGAGCGCGCCCGGCGGGCCACCGCCGACCCCGCCGAGCACCGGCAGGCCGTCGAGGCCTTCGCCGCCGCCTCCGACCGGGGGGACATCCTGGGCCTGATGGCCGTCCTGGACCCCGAGGTGGTCTGGCACGCCGACGGCGGCGGCATCGTCCGCGCCGCCGCGCGCCCGGTCTACGGCGCCGACAAGGTCTCCCGTCTGATCGTCGGCTCGCTCGCCAAGTGGCGCACCCCCGGCTCGGGCCTGCGTCCGGTGCTGGTCAACGGCCAGCCCGGGTTGCTGGCGCACGACGCCGAGGGCGCGCCGATCGGCGTGATCGGCTTCTCCGTGGCACCCGGCGGCCGGATCACCGACGCCTACATCGTGGTCAACCCGGAGAAGCTGACGCATGTGACGCAGGTCACCGTCACATCCTGACCGGCCGCGTCGTCCCCCTGCCGAACGCGCGCGAAGGCGCACCGACGGAAGGCGGAGGACATGTCCGAGCAGGCTTTCGGCAAGCACATCGTCGTACTGGGCGCGGGCTACGCGGGGCTCACCGCCGCCGTCCGGGCCGCCCGGGGGAAGGGCAACCGGGTCACCCTGGTCGCCCCGGAGACCCGGTTCCTCAACCGCGTCCGCCACCCCGAGCACCGGCCGGCCGTCGCCGAGGTGATCCGCGGCCGGGGCGTGCGCCACATCGCGGCCCGGGCGGCCTCCCTGGACCTCACCGGTCGCAAGGTCTTCCTCGACACCGGCGAGGCCCTCGCGTACGACACCCTGGTGTACGCCCTCGGCAGCCGCACCGCCTGGCACGGCGTCCCCGGCGCCGCCGAGCTCGCGTACGCGCCCGAGCGCGCCGGCGAACTGCGCGAACGGCTGCGCACCGCCGACCGCCCCGGCACCGTCGCGGTGGTCGGCGGCGGCCCGACCGGCATCGAACTGGCCACCGAGATCGCCGAGGCCCACCCCGGCTGGGAGGTCCGGATCGTGGCCGCGGGCCTGGTCGGCGGCTGGCTCTCCGCCAAGGGCCGGGCCCACGTGCTCGACGTGATGCGCCGGCTCGGGGTCCGTGTCCACGAGAACGCCGCCGTCACCGCCGTCGACGAGGACGGCCTCACCACCGACGCCGGCCGGGTACCGGCCGACCTGACCGTCTGGGCCGCCTCGATGGAGGTGCCGCCGCTCGCCGCCGAGGCCGGACTCGCCGTCGCCGCGGACGGCCGGGCACTGGTGGACGCGCACCTGCGGTCGGTCTCGCACCCGGACGTGCACGTCGTCGGCGACGCCGCCGAGGTGACCCTCGCCGGCACCGGCACCCTGCGGATGAGCTGCGCCACCGCCCAGCCGATGGGCCGGTACGTCGGCACGCTGCTGGCCGGGCGCACCGACAGGCCGTTCGGCTTCCGGTACGCGCTGCAGTGCCTGAGCCTGGGCCGGCGCGAGGCCCTGGTCCAGCTGATCCACGGCGACGACTCGATGCGGCCGACCGTGATCACCGGCCGGACCGGGCGGCTCGTCAAGGCGGCCATCGTCAACGCCGTGGTCCGGTCGCTGCGCTGACCCGTCCCGCGGCGGCCTCCGGGGGGCCGCCTTGGGGTGCCCCGGGTGCTCCGAGGTGCCTTCAGAGGTGCCGGAACGCCCGAGGGCCCGGGACGAGATCGTCCCGGGCCCTCGGCGGATCGCCGGTGGCTACGCGGTTACTTCTTTTCCTTCGGCGCCTCGGCGTCGGTGGACAGCGCGGCGATGAAGGCCTCCTGCGGGACCTCCACGCGGCCGACCATCTTCATCCGCTTCTTGCCTTCCTTCTGCTTCTCCAGCAGCTTGCGCTTACGCGAGATGTCACCGCCGTAGCACTTGGCGAGGACGTCCTTGCGGATCGCGCGGACGGTCTCACGGGCGATCACCCGGGAGCCGATGGCGGCCTGGATCGGCACCTCGAACTGCTGGCGGGGGATCAGCTTCTGCAGCTTGCCCGCCATCATGACGCCGTAGTTGTAGGCCTTGTCCTTGTGCACGATCGCGGAGAAGGCGTCCACCGCGTCGCCGTGCAGCAGGATGTCGACCTTGACCAGGTTGGCGCTCTGCTCGCCGATGGGCTCGTAGTCGAGCGAGGCGTAGCCGCGGGTCTTGGACTTCAGCTGGTCGAAGAAGTCGAAGACGATCTCCGCGAGCGGCAGGGTGTAGCGCAGCTCGACGCGGTCCTCGGAGAGGTAGTCCATGCCCTGGAGGCTGCCGCGACGGGACTGGCAGAGCTCCATGATCGCGCCGACGAACTCGTTGGGCGCCAGGATGGTGCCGCGCACGACCGGCTCGAACACCTCGGCGATCTTGCCGGTGGGGAACTCGCTCGGGTTGGTGACGGTGTGCTCGGTGCCGTCCTCCATCACCACGCGGTAGACCACGTTGGGGGCGGTGGAGATCAGGTCGAGGTTGAACTCGCGCTCCAGGCGCTCCCGGATGATCTCCAGGTGCAGCAGGCCGAGGAAGCCGCAGCGGTAGCCGAAGCCGAGGGCGACCGAGGTCTCCGGCTCGTAGACCAGCGCGGCGTCGTTCAGGCGCAGCTTGTCGAGGGCGTCGCGCAGCAGCGGGTAGTCCGAGCCGTCCAGCGGGTAGAGGCCGGAGAACACCATCGGACGCGGGTCCTTGTAGCCGCCCAGCGGCACGGTGGCGCCCTTGTGCATCGAGGTGATGGTGTCACCGACCTTGGACTGCCGGACGTCCTTCACACCGGTGATGATGTAGCCCACCTCGCCGACGCCGAGGCCGTCGGCCACCTTCGGCTCCGGCGAGATGACACCGATCTCCAGCAGCTCGTGGGTCGCGCCGGTGGACATCATGGCGATGCGCTCGCGCTTGTTGAGCTGGCCGTCGACCACACGGACGTAGGTGACCACGCCGCGGTAGGAGTCGTACACCGAGTCGAAGATCATCGCGCGGGCGGGCGCGTCGGCCACGCCGACCGGGGCCGGGATGTTGTCGACGATGTGGTCGAGCAGCTCCTCGACGCCGAGGCCGGTCTTGGCGCTGACCTTGAGCACGTCGCCCGGGTCGCAGCCGATGATGTGGGCGATCTCCGCGGCGTACTTCTCCGGCTGGGCGGCCGGGAGGTCGATCTTGTTGAGCACCGGGATGATCGTGAGGTCGTTCTCCAGCGCCAGGTACAGGTTGGCGAGGGTCTGCGCCTCGATGCCCTGGGCGGCGTCGACGACCAGGATGGTGCCCTCGCAGGCGGCGAGGGAGCGGGACACCTCGTACGTGAAGTCCACGTGGCCCGGGGTGTCGATCATGTTCAGGATGTGCGTCGTGCCGGTGTTCGCACCGGTCTTCGGCGCCCACGGGAGGCGGACGGCCTGCGACTTGATGGTGATGCCACGCTCGCGCTCGATGTCCATGCGGTCGAGGTACTGGGCGCGCATCTGCCGCGGGTCGACGACGCCGGTGATCTGCAGCATCCGGTCTGCGAGCGTCGACTTGCCGTGGTCGATGTGGGCGATGATGCAGAAGTTGCGGATCAGCGCCGGGTCGGTACGGCTGGGCTCTGGCACATTGCTGGGGGTCGCGGGCACCTTGGTCCGATTCTCCGTTGGTCCGGGGGCCGGGGACGTCCGGATCATCTCTGACCGGCTTCCCGGGGACCGGACAGTCGTCCGATCGAAATAGTTCCTCCCATCCTCCCATGAACCGGGCGGCGCCTGCCGGTCAGCTCTTCCCCCGGCCCTTCCTCCGGTCTCCGGGGGTGCGGCAGGATGCCGTCGCATGATCCTGGAAAGCGCCCTGCTCGACGTCCTGCCCGGCCGGGAGGAGGCCTTCCTCGCCGCCTTCGCCGAGGCGGAGCCCCTGATCTCCGGGCAGCCCGGCTTCCACTCGCTCGCACTGCGGCGGTGCCTGGACGAGGGGCGCGGATCGCGCTTCCTCCTCCAGGTGGAATGGGAGCGCCTGGAGGACCACACGGAGGGGTTCCGCCGCTCCCCCGAGTACCGGCGCTGGCGGGAGCTGCTGCACCACTTCTACGCGCCCTTCCCCGAGGTCGAGCACTACGGCGAGCCGGTGCTCCGGGCCTGACCCGCGCGGGGCTCGCGCGCGGGCGGCGCGGGGCGGGGCGGGGCGGGG